>JAFAKL010000040.1 GCA_019235445.1 Verrucomicrobiota bacterium
CGGACGCCATCAACTGATCAGTGTTACGCTCGAGAGTCACGCCGTAGAGAAAGCGTACGGCATTGACGGCGATGTTAACGCTGGAAGCCGATAGTTCCCGCTCCTTGACCAGGTAATAAAGCCAGTCGGCCACCTCCTGGTAGGAGATCAGTTCCGGCGACCGGTGATGATACCGCGCAAGCTCAGAAACGTATCTGCTGTAGGATTGCTGAGTGCACTCTGCCCGGCCACGAATGGCCAGATCGCGGATGTATTTTGCTCGTAGTGGTGTTGTCATAGACAGCTACTATGCCGCCTACGAATTCACCGCCGACGTCAGCCGCTGACCAGCTCCGCGCAGCGGCTTCGTTCAACATCGGAGCGGGCTCACATTAGTGAGAATAAGGCAGGTAAAACTCGAAGACGTTCTCCTGCCGTGGCCCAAGCGCCCCCAGACCTATCGATAAGCACTACGAAACTATTCGTACGGCCATGAAAGCCGTCTTTGACGAACTGGGACTGGCCGCCTAACATCGGCAATTGTTTTTTCAAATTTTGGAATAAGCGGCTAACTGTTCGCTCGTGGGATCGTCGCTTGATACGATTGCCCTGCCTCGATCGTTTCGGACGTAGGTAGTTCCACGCTGCCGAAGCTGGTGAATACCAGCCGCTTTATCTGCAATTTCCCTTCCAGCACCACCAGATCGACCTGGATGCTGCGCTCGTCGGGGACCTGCAGAAGCGTGCCGGCGGCGTACCCGTTCGACCAAAAGGAACGCGCTCTGTTCCCGGTTGCGGAGAAAGTCATGGTCCCGGTTACGCCAGAGTACTGAAAACCAGTCAAGGCCAGTATGGCGGCCCAACTCGCCATCGCTCTTGCATAATGGTGGCCGCATTCCGCTTCATTGAACGGGCTCCGCTTCCGACCGTCGTAGCGATCGCGGATCGCCCGGATGCAACGAAGCCCGGCTTCTCGTTGACCCTCGTACAGCATGCCAATCGCAGCCGTGTACTCAAATCCTGTCATCACTTCGTTGTAGTACGGGAACGGACGCTCTGGTCGGTTTCCCCAAGGATAAGATGCCATCACTAACGCCGTTTCGTCGTTCAGGACGTATGATCGCATATGGTTAAAATGCCCGGAGAAATCCTGTTTGCCGTTGTACTGCAGGATGCTCTCAAGCGTTTTCCTGATCTTCCTTGGATCAGCCAGGTAACCGAGACCGCAAACGTGCGCTAAAAACTGACCGACAAGCTGATCCACCAGACAGCCGCCGGCGAGTTGCAGGTCGGGATTCGAGCGATCTTTGGCCCCCATATCCCAAGCGAGACCCTCAGCCACCAAACCGTCCTTAGGCGGCACGACCAGGTGTTCGTAGTACTCGCCGTTAAAGAGGGTTTCGTCTAAACTACGACTACCGTTTTGGAAGAGTTCCCGGCAAGTCTCGGCAAAGTCTTTGTTTCCCAGGTGCTTCGCCATTTCTTCAGCAGACCGGAGTGCACTCAGATAGAGGAAGCCCATCTGCGGGTTGGGTCCGTAGTATTCAACATCCATCGTATTGTGCTGGCATCCCTCCATCACGCCATCTTTGTCCCCATCCCATCCCCCTGCGATCCAACAGAATTCCAAGGCGTTGCGGACGCTGGGCCAGAGTTTTCGCAAGAACGCTTCGTCTCCGGATAGCTGCCAGTCACGATAGGCCTTTACAATACAGCCCATCTGTCCGTCGGCGGCTGCCACCCCGAACCTGGTGCCGTATTCGAGGGGAAGATTAACCCGAAAACTCATCAGGCCGCGCGAATCGGTCGAATGGATAAATTCAACTTCACGCATCCCCTTGGCCAGATCCCCGAATAGAAATGCCACCGCTTGTTCGTAATTCCAGACGTGGGTGCAGGAACCAAAGCACGATCCGATCCTGTCTTGACATCCTTCCCAGCCGAATAGATGTCCATCCGGCGTTCGGAAGCAGGTCTGCGTGCGCAGAGTACTGAGATTAAATAAAGCGCTCTCTTTCACCTCCGCAGGCAGATCGCTTTCACAGAGGCTGGATACAAACCGCGCTGTCCTTTTTTCCAGCTCATCGAGTCGGCGGGCAACCTGGAGCGCAACATCCCAGGCGTCCTCATATTGGGTAGCATAATAGTTCCCGATCCAGCGCAATTTATCGTCCCAGGTTTGCGGGTTTCTTTGCGGGACTCGCCAGGACAACCGGTTCGGAAAATGCCAGGTCAGCAGAAAGGTCACCTCTTGGACACCGTTCGGTGGAACCGTGATTGGAACAGCTAAGGAGGTTGTCGGAGAATCTGCACCGCTCGATTCCCGGTCTTCCAAACACCCATCCGCCGAAAAGTCATCCCAGAAATCCAGGAGCGAATTGCCCCAGCTCAGGGCAGCCCAACTTGTTCGGAAAGTTACTCTATCCGTGGAGGTGGCAGCAAGGGCGATCGTCCCCCATTGTTCCGACTGGCGATCCACGCCCTCGGAATGCAAAAAGATCCCCTGAATCTCAGAATCCTTTCTCAGGGAGTTGCGATTGCCTTTCGGCGCCCCGAGGGACCCATCTTCTCCGATAAAATTCTGGATCGTGCCGCAGACGGAAGCGGCCACCTCGCTCGCTGTCTTATTGACCAGCACGAAACGCAGCACCGCGACCGGGATACCACTGAGGTCCGCGTCACCGGGAATGAGCGGATTAAATGCTTCCAGCCGAACATCCACTGGAATTTCCGGATCGCTCAGCAGGACGGTGCCGAAAGGATAGGCTGACTCGAACGAAGAGTGTCGGAACCGAGGCATTCCGGCATTGGCTACCGGCGACCCGCTCCAGCCTTCGTACAGTTCGACCGGCAACGCTCCTTCGACGGCTCGGACCACGGTCTGACCATCCGCAACCGTTCGCAAAGCGAAGAAGGCGTTCTTGGGAGCAAAACCTTTGGCGGGCCGGTTGACGATTTCCCAATCCCGGAGGTCGCCTCGCCCTCCCAAAGAAATGGTGCCGGTTCCAATGCCGCCGAGCGGCAACGCAATTCGATGAGAGTGATCCTGGTCGTACGCACACAGGAGGGGCCAATTTGATGATTTCAATGGATCCTTTTGGGTTATTTGATGCCGGAGTGAACGAATGCGTCAACGATCCAACGTTGGGCGAGAACGAAAACCAACAGAATAGGGAGAATGGCAAGACTGACCGCAGCCATTACCACCGCAGGGTTCCCCGATTGCATGTACCCAGAGAGCAACGCTATGCCTTGTGGAAGAGTCATTTTTTCCCACGAGGTGAGAAAGATAAGAGGATAGAAGTAGCTATTCCAGGTGGTGTTGAAAGAAATAATGCCCAGCGCGGAAAGTGCCGGACCGCTCAGCGGAAGAGCGATGCGTCGATAAACGGTCCATGCTCCTGCGCCATCCATTTTGGCGGCGTCGATCAGTTCCTGGGGAAGCGTCAGATAAAATTGGCGCATCATGAAAACGCCGAAAGCGCTGACCAGTCCCGGCAGGATGATGGACAAGGAATTGTCGATCAGTCCCAACGTTTTCATGATCAGGAAGATTGGAATCACCGTCATCTGATTCGGGATCATCAGCGACGCCAGGAGCAGGACAAAAAGCAAACTTCGTCCTGGAAATCGAAGGCGGGCAAAAGCGAAACCCGCCATCGAGCAGAAGACGAGCTGGCCGATCGTGACCGCGGCAGTGATCTTGAGGCTGTTCAGAAAAAGAGCAACGATCGGCACGTCAGACTGAAAGACGGCGCTGTAATTTTCGAAATGGAATTGCGTTGGCAACCATTGTGGTGGCAACTTGTACGACTCGGCGCTAGGCCGTAACGAGGTGGAGAACATCCAGAGGAGCGGAGCCGCCACCAGCACCGCCCCTATTAATAGAAAGATAAAGGCAAAGTCTATCTTAGGGTTCCAGCGGAGGCGCGCAGGACCGGTTGTCGAGGAGAGCCTTTCTCCACTTGCTGACCGGTCCAGCATCCGTCCCTTGTTCGTTCGGTCTGGTGCCATTGTCCTTACTCTCTTGCTTTACTCGTAATGAACCCACCGGCGGCTGAACCAGAACTGTGCCATGGTCAGGATCAGAACGACGGCAAAGAGGGTCATAGCGACTGCGGAGGCATAACCGAGATCAAAATTTTGAAACGCCTGTTCATAGATGTATATCACCACGCTTCGACTGGCGTCGCCCGGTCCACCTCCAGTAAGGACGATAATTGTATCGAACACCTGGATGGCGCCGATCATGAAGATCACGAGAACGAAGAAGATGGTTGGACTGAGCAGCGGCAAGGTAATGTTGGCAAAACGTTTCCGGGGACTGGCTCCATCGATCTGAGCCGCCTCATAATAAACGCCGGGAATGCCTTGCAACCCGGCAAGGAAAATCAACATGGCAAAACCCGTGTTCTTCCAGACATCCATGATGATAACCGAGGGCAACACCCACCTTTGGTCTGTTAACCAGGAAATCGGGCCGATCCCGAGAAAGTGCAGATAATAATTGATCACCCCGGTGTCGCGCGCATAAAGGAACTGCCAAATCACGGCCACATAGGTGTGCGCGATCAAGACCGGAAAAAAATAAATCGAGCGGAGAAAATTGCGCAGGAAGTTTGGCATTTTCTTGTTCAGCAAGACTGCCAAAGCAAGCCCGATCGTGAGATTGAAAAACACCGCGAAAGCAGTGAAGAAAAAGGTGTTTCCGTAAACGATTTTCAGCCGGTCGTCACTGAACATGCGCCCAAAGTTCTGCATACCAACGAAGGTGGTAGCTCCAAACAGATCGAACTTCGTCAGGCTGATCCCGGCAACGGCAATCAGTGGGCCCAGAACGAACACCATAAAGCCCAGGTAAGTAGGAAAGATGAAAAGGAACCCCCACAGAGATTCCCGCCTCCGATCGCTTAACTTCAACATCGGCGTTCAATGTTAAATGTTCAACGTTCGCCGTCGTTGTTCGCCGGTCATCGTTGGTCTTCGCCGTTCGTTGCTTACCGTTTTCTGTTCGTTGGGTATCTTCGACGGGCAGATCCGCCGATCCTTGAACGTCGAAAGCTGGGCACTACGTGCTCAGCTTAGCCATGGCAGCCGATAATTCCTTGTGCGCTTGTTCGAGGCCCTGTTCCGGAGTGACCGCATTGCTCATGATCTCTTGCATGTGGCGCATGAAAATACCTTCCATCTCGGTATAATTCGCTGGACACGGCACCGGTTTTGCGTCCCGCAGGCACTCGTAAAAGATTTTGGAGTTGGCCGGGAAGTCCTTGAAGGCCGGGATTTCTGTGGCCGCCTCCAACCCGGGCACAGCGTCACCCACCGCAGCAATCGCCTTCTGAGTTTCCAGGCTATTCAACTCTTTAATCAGTGCGAAAGCTAGTTTCGGGTCCTTGGACCTTTTGTTGATACCCCACCCGCCGGAACCAAAGACCGAGGTCGAAGAGGTCTTTCGCGGCCAGTACTGAACGTTGACGTCTTTAAAATTATTGGACAGATAGGTGTCCAGCAGCCAGTGTCCTCCGCCCGTCATCGCCAATCTGCCTCCAGCCAGCATGCTGGCACCGTTACTGAACCCGCTCCCGACAGAAGGCGCTATCTTGCTTTCATACACCAGCGAGTGAAGGAACTTCACTGATTCGAGAACCTTGGGATCATCCAGATTTGATTTCGTCCAATCCGGAGACAACGGGGAAGTGCTATTGGTCAGAAACCATGGCTGGAGACCGAAGTTGAAAAAAGGGATGCCGAAACCAAAAATCTGGTTGCCGGCTTCTCCCTTGGTCAATTTCTTGCCCACGTTCACAAAATCATCCCAGGTCCAATCTTTTTTGGGTGGTTCCACGCCGGCATCCGTGAACAACTTGGTATTGTAGTGGATGCACATGTTATTAAACTCCCGCGTGAGATAGTAGATTTTGCCGTCCATTTTCAAAGCGTTCGTCAAGGCAGGCGCAGTACCGGCCAACATGGCTTGGGCCTCTGCATCGCCAGCAATCAGATCGTCCAGCGGGAGCATCATCCCGTCCCTGACGGTCAGACGCACTCCCTCAATCGCCAGCGCGACAACATCCGTCTCCAGCCCGC
>JAFAKL010000278.1 GCA_019235445.1 Verrucomicrobiota bacterium
AGTTGGCGAGCCTTGCCTAAGAGGTCTTCGGCGTGAAAAGGCTCCGCAAAAGAGACGGCAGCGCGAACAATCACTCCGCGCGGTTTCGTCAACCTGAACCCGCCTGTTTTCAGGTAATTCAACGCCTCGTCGAAGAGAACATCAGGCTGCTTTTTCACGCGCTCTCCAGAGTGCAGATGTCCCTTCGTCCTGCGTATTGGAAAGCTTCTGGGCGAAATCTGATGAAGGATACACTCTGTTCGCTCGAAACTCATGTAGAACTGCTTGATTATAAGCTTCCTGCAGCCTGACGTCCAGTCGTAAGGGGGTAGTGCACCGAGTGCACTCAAATTCCTGTCGCCCTAAATGAGAGGTCGCCGGGACGTCTCCTACCTACCTGCGTGCCAGCCGAAGAAACAGTGTTCCCCCAAGCATCAGATAGACAACGTTTGGCAACCAGATCAAATATTCCGGATGCAGATCAGGCTTATGCTTCACGTTATCGGTCAGTACGATGATGATGAAATAGGAGAAGGCGACGACAAGACTGAGAGCGATACCGACGGAGGTCTCTTTTCTCTGCGCGGTGATGGCAAGTGGGATCCCGACCAGCACAAAGGTAAATACCGCCATCGCATTCGAGAATCGCTTGCTCACCTCGGTCCTGAAGGCCGCGTCATCCTCTTTATCCCTGCTCTGTTCGAGCGCATTCCGCAGCTGATCCAATGTAAGCTCAGTGGTGCGCTGATTATTTCGAGCCTTGCGCAGCAATTCTTCCAAAGAAATTGGCATCACGCCCTCCCGCATCGTGATTCCATGGCGCATTTTCCTCAAGTCCTCCGGCGCACTTTTATCCCGCTCCTCGTATCGGGCATCATAAACGTGCAACAAGATCTGTTCGTTCTTTTTGTCGACCTCGAGGGTTCCTCGTCTCGCGTAAATCACGCGCATGGGCAAATTCTGAGAGTTCATCTCAAAGATATAGAGATCATACAGATTTGATCCTTCTTTTTTTCCAACGTAGATCTTCCGGTTCGGAAATTGATCGATCACTTCATCACTGCCAAACAAGGCGAGCGGATCATTCGACGCGAGATCGAACGCAGCCGACCGCAGTTTAACTTGCGCGATCGGTGCAGCGTAAAGGTTGATCCAGAGACAAATGCCAAGAAATACGCCGGCGATGACAAAGACCGGATAACAGATGCGCGTCATGCCCACGCCATTGGCCCGCAGAGCTACTAATTCATTGTCTGAGGATAGCTTTCCGAAAACAAGAAGCACCGCGACAAGAACGCCCCAGGGAATCGAGTAAGTCAATGAGAAGGGCAGCAGATAAGCAATGAAAGTCAGAATATAGGTGACAGGGACCTGATGGCTAAGCAACAGGCTGAGCAAATCACGCAGCACATTGCCGAGCACGAGAATCATCGTCAGCAGGCTTACTGCCCAGATTACGGCGCTCAAAATCTGTCCGCTTAAATAGCGGTCGAGAATCTTCATTCCTGCCAGGTTCCGCGATTCCGATAGGATCTTGGCTTATTCACATCGCAGATCCATCCCCGTCAGGCAGCTCTCCTTCATCGACAGGGACACAGCTGCAGAAGAGGTTGCGATCGCCGTAGACATTGTCTATCCGCCCAACGACCGGCCAGAACTTGTGTTCTCGCGTCCAGGGTGCCGGGTAGGCGGCAGATTCCCGGGAATAACTTCTTTCCCAGTTTTCAGCAAGGAGATCCTGCGCCGTGTGGGGTGCCCATTTTAGCACGTTATCTCCACGGTCTGCTTCCCCAGTCTCGATGGCCCGAATCTCACCATAGATTGAAATCATTGCCTCACAGAACCGATCCAATTCGGCCTTCGATTCACTCTCGGTCGGCTCAATCATCATTGTTCCCGGGACAGGCCACGACATGGTTGGGGCGTGGAACCCATAGTCCATGAGGCGCTTGGCAACATCTTCGACCTCAATCCCAGCAGACTTCTTGAACTGCCGGAGGTCAATAATGCACTCGTGTGCGACCAGTCCGTTTTTGCCCTTGTACAAGACGGGAAAATATGGGTTCAACCGGGCAGCAATGTAATTGGCATTTGCGATGGCTATTTTGGTTGCGTAGGCCAATCCTTCCGGACCCATCAGGCGCAGATAAATCCAGGAAATGCCCAGGATGCTCGCGCTTCCATAAGTCGCGGCGGCGACAGGGCCGATGCCCGAGTCAGGACCGACGCTGGCGAACGGGTGACCTGGCAAATAAGGAACGAGGTGCGCCTTCACACCGATAGGACCAACCCCGGGGCCCCCGCCGCCATGTGGAATGCAAAAGGTTTTATGAAGATTCAGGTGACACACATCCGCTCCCAGATCTGCCGGCCTGCAGAGCCCCACGAGAGCGTTCATATTCGCGCCGTCCATATAAACCTGGCCTCCGTAGTGATGGACGATTTCACAAATCCCGGCGATTTCCTCTTCGAACACGCCGTGCGTCGAAGGATAAGTCACCATCAAGGCACCGAGTTTTTCGGAATGCTGCTCCGCTCTTTTTTTGAGATCATCAATATCAATATTCCCTTGGCCGTCGCACTGCACCGAAACTACCTGGAACCCCGCCATGGCGGCTGACGCTGGATTGGTCCCGTGCGCAGAGGTGGGAATCAGGCAAACGTTCCGCT
>JAFAKL010000362.1 GCA_019235445.1 Verrucomicrobiota bacterium
TTGATGGTTCTCCAGGAGGGATCCCCTTCGGCCGTTGAAGCGACCGGGACTGTGGGACCGGCAACGAAGCGCACTGAAGCGACTGGCGAATAGAGTTCCGTTGTTAGATCAGTATTTCCCACTGAAATCGGCAACTGAATGGGCAAATGACGATTAGTGCAGAGCGCGACGATATTGAGTTGGCTAAGTTGCCTCTTATAGGGCGCATCCTGCGCATCGACCAGCGAAATAAAAACCTCACTGCCGGCATAGGATGAGACGGCGCCAAATCTCTTTTCTTTCGCGGTCAATACTCTGGGTACGCGATTAACCGTATAATAGGCGCCTGACTGGCCGTCCTTGTCGCGTGCGAGGTAAAAAGGCTCGAATCGTTGTTCTTCATTGACCTTGGCCAGGACGCCAATCACCTGCTGGATCTCGAAGACTTCGAAATCGATTGGCCGCATTCGCTCCGGCACGATATGAAATTCGGCGAATCGATCAGAGATGATTATGGGGTCGAGTCTCTTCGGGAAAAGATTAATAACCGGTGTACAAAAGAGCGCGAAGCTATTGGCATCAATACGATTATCAAGTTTAGGCTCGGCCGTACGTAGGGTGATGATGATCTCCAAGTTGTCCCCGTCGCACTGTTGAATGGCCGACCTCAATTCGGTCAGTTCCAGGAAGAGAAAACGTTGTGGACAGGCAAAGTACTCTTTTAACAATCGGTAACCCTCAAAGGTGCGCGGACTTCGCGGCAACAGCGCCTCTCCCTCCCCAAATCCGACGCGCTTGATGGTTGACCCTGGTAAAATCTCGCGGAACTGGCGTTGGCCTTTGGGCGGCTGCAAAATAACGTGGGCGCCGCGAGCAAAAATCTGTTCGTAGATCGAGATGGGAATCTCGTCGGCGCCGCGGACAAACAAAGCCAAGCGGTCGAGCTTCAGTTCCTTAAACTTCTTACCAGCGGTTGTTTGCAAGCGGATTAATATCGCGGCCTTCGCCTCTGTGCTGGCGGGGAGGTCAAGCTCAACGATGGTACGAGTGTAGTATCGCGAGTCGCTGATTTTCAGAGGCCAGAGACGCACCTCATGAGCAGTCCTGAACTGACAGGAAGTGTTGTCACTCTGACTGCGAAGCGCAGTACCTCGCTCTAGCAGAAAGCCTTCTTCAGGTCCCGGTTCACGCGGATCAGGTTCGAAACGAACAATCCCCATCGAAGGAACCTGGCTAAGATAGTGTGGATAGACGGTCTCGAGGAGTGTCTGCGTAAAACGCGGAAACTCGGCATCCAATTTAAGGTGGACGCGAGCGGCCAGAAAAGCGAAGCCTTCGAGCAATCGTTCGACGTAGGGATCCGGGCAAATTTCTTTAGCGTCGCGGTCCAACGCCAGCCGTCCCGCGATCTTGGGAAATTCGCGGGCGAACTCTGCCGCCATTTCACGGATATGGCGCAGTTCGCTATTATAGTAAGCCACCAGGCGTTCATCCACGGCTGACTTCCTTCGTGTTGCACTCGCTCGACTCGAGATCAAGTTCAGTCTTAATAAAAAGTTTTTCTGGCAAGGGATTTACCCATAATTCGCCTGTTAATTCGATGGAAAGGACATTCCGCTCGATCTTAACTTCCACCGTGAGAGTGCGCCGGTTGATCCGTGGTTCAAAAGTGATGAGCGCGTGCAAGAGTTGTTTCTCTATCTCTTCAACGTCCGGTGCCAGGCGTCCGTACAGTTGGCGGACCCCGAAGTTAATTACGGAATGGAAGGCTTCTTCATAATCGACAAAGGTCACTTCGCCGATCCGTTCATCAGGAAAATGGCCAATCGAGTTGAAGAGCCAATCTAAATCCCGAAGCACCCCCGCTTTATAGCGTTTGAGCGAAACAATCCGCTGGTTCCGGCTCTCCTCCCGCCTCACTGGTTCATCGTCCGTAAGGCGGTCAAGAAGGCAGGGCTGGATTTTCTCGAGTGGAGTGACTCCTTCGGCCATAGAAACCTCACGATGCCGCTGCCTCGGGAGACCTTAATTCCAGGGTTCTGATCTCTAACAATGGATATTCAGTGGTATCGGTCGCAAGAATGCGCTGGCCCATTCCGACATTAACCCCACCTTTGTTGGACCACTCGGTTTTGCGCGCTAGCTTCAGGTTCCCATCCCCCGAACGTTCCGTCCCGGCATAACGAACAGGAATATGGCCAGAAGCTTGACCACCGTTCTCCCAGACAAACTGCGCCGGTGCCCACACTAAATCCCGAAGGTCGGTCACGGGTTCGATAAAGACCTGGCGGATGCGACAAAAAGGGACCCAATAATACCTACCTTCCAGAATGACTTCAAGGACAGGACCGAGCCGCTCATCCGCATCGGCAATCCAGGCAAAGGCTTCTCCATTGATTTTGCCGGCAGTCATCGGGGCCGCATCGAAGGCTTTATCGCGCGCCTCCACAGCGGCCCTGAACTCACCTTTGCCGAAAAGTTCCATGGCTTGAACTAACGATCCAATCCACTCTGGCGGCTCACCAAAGATGATCGGGGTTCGTTTGCCCGCGAATACATCCGCCCGAATCGCCTCGCAAATCAGAATAGGCTCAAAGATGCGGGCCAGCATCATGCTGTCCGAATCCATCTCAAGCAGCACCTGAAGCTGAGTATCAGCTCGTTTCCAATCTCCCAGAACGCTAAGCAATTGGAACAGGAAAATCCGCGGTCTCGCATTCGCCGGATCATCTCGAACGGCCTTCTGAAGATCTCTCAAAGCCTCGTCCGGTCGCCCCTCTTTCAGCAACTGTTCCGCTATCATGGGCGGTGCGTCCCGACAATCCTAACCGACTCCCCAAGCGCGGGCGCGCAAAACGGAGCGCCTGCTTTCTCTGAGAAGTCGGTGTGAATGGGGTACAGAAATCACTTACTTACGTTGGCTGCAATGTCCCAGGTCATCGGTATCGCCGTACCCGCTGCCCCCTTGTCATCCTGAGGAGTATAGTCCATGCTTACTTTGGAAAAGTTGAGGGTTATGCTCTCTGTCAGCCGATCCTCGCCGCCGGATCCTCCAGTCGAAATCGAGGTAATCAGAACCTCTTCCATCTTAATCTTGATGTATTCGACCGGCTTCTCACCCGCTTTCCGCACCACGAGAGTAGCCTCCTTGAAATGCTTCCCGTCACAACAAGCTAAAGCGAGCTTAGGTGTCGCACTGTCCACGTATTTAGTGAAGCTTACATCCTGGACGTTGACTTTGCCGGCTCCGGCGCCACCTCCGACATGAGCAGACCCGCTGTTGCTCAAGCCCCAAGACCAAGCGAGGACGTCGATCTCCTTCTTATGCTTGGAATCCTTTGACTCGCCGTCGACGGTATCGATTTTCATGAACATGTCTACTGCCATAAGTAATTAACCTTTTATGCTTTCTCGCGCCGCGATTGAACAACCGAGTTACCTCCGGACCGCCGGTAGTCCGCTGCGGCGCCATAATCAGGATCGCCGGAGATCCGGAGACAATTTACTAATAACTTCCCACGAACCGATTTACTTGCCGCCTTTGGCCGAAGGAAGCTTAGAGACCAGACGGAGAGATACAGTCAGCCCCTCAAGTTGATAGTGCGGCCGCAAGAAGAACTTGGAATTGTAGTACCCCGGATTACCTTCTACTTCTGTAACCTCGACTGAGGCGTCGGCCAACGGGCGCTGTGCTTTTTGACTTTCGGAAGCGGTACTGCCGTCGACACAGAAGTTTCTGATCCACTCGTTTAACCAGCGTTCCATATCGGAGCGCTCCTTAAAAGAACCAATCTTGTCACGAACCATGCACTTGAGGTAGTGAGCGAAACGACAGGTGGCAAACAAGTAAGGCAGCCGCGCCGCCAAGTTCGCGTTAGCAGTTGCATCAGGATCATAATAGACGGCGGGCTTCTGCAGGGATTGAGCGCCGATAAACACCGCATAATCGGTATTCTTGTAGTGCGAAAGAGGCATGAATCCGTTTTTCGCTAACTCCGCCTCACGACGATCCGTGATGGCGATTTCAGTCGGGCATTTCATGTCCACCCCTCCGTCATCGGTCGGGAACGTATGCACCGGCAGACCCTCCAGCATGCCGCCGCTTTCGGTGCCACGAATCTGCGCACACCATCCCCAAAGCTTAAAGGCTCGAGTGATGTTCGTCCCCATGGCAAAGGCAGAATTTGCCCAGACGTATTTGTTATGATCGGCACCTTCGACATCTTCTTCAAAGGCGAAGTCATCGACCGGCGAAGTTTTGGCACCGTACGGTAGCCGGGCGAGAAACCGCGGCATGGCCAAACCAAGGTAGCGTGAATCTTCGGAATCGCGAAGGGACCTCCAGGGCGCATACTCCGGTGTTTGGAAAATCTTGGTCAAATCCCGTGGGTCGCTCAACTCACGCCAGGAATCCATGTTCATCACTGTAGGCGCGGCTCCAGCAATGAACGGGGCGTGAGCCGCTGCCGAGATCTGCGCCATGCCAGCCAACAACTCGACGTCCGGAGCGCTATGGTCGAAGAAATAATCACCCAAGAGGCAGCCGTACGGGTGGCCGCCAGGAGATCCGTATTCATCCTCGTAAATCCGCTTGAAAATTGGGCTCTGATCCCAAGCGACCCCTTTATACTTTTTCAGCGTCTTGCCGAGTTCCTGCTTCGACACGTTCATCACGCGTATCTTCAACATCTCGTCCGTTTCGGTGTTGTTCACGAGATGGTAGAGGCCACGCCATGTTCCTTCCAGCTTCTTAAAATCCTCATGATGGATGATGAGGTTGACCTGTTCCGTCAGTTTCCGATCCAGTTCCGCGACCAGGGACTGGATGGTCAAGAGAACGTCGTCCGAGATCAACGTAGCTGCCCCGAGGGCCTGTTGGGCGAGGGTTTTGACGGCCTCTTGAACGGCGGATTTAGCCTGATCTGTTTTCGGTCTAAATTCCTGGTTAAGAAGCGCCTCGAACTCGGTCGGTTCCAAAGTCGTCGTACCAGCCGCGTCCGTTCGGGTCTGTGGATTCTCTTCAGCCATATGAAACAAATCGTGAATTTTAAGCGGCGCTATCCTCCGGTTTCGCACTTTCCGGCTTAGGAGTCGAGGCGAGGGCATTCAACAGAGCCGGATCACCAAGAAGCTTTCTTACCACCTCCTCAGCACCGACTTTACCGTCCATATACGTAATCAGGTTAGAGAGTTGATTTCGCGCCGTGAGCAATTTGTTGAGCGACTCAACCTTGCGGGCCACCGCGCCGGGAGAAAAATCGTCCATGCTCTCGAAAGTGATATCGACGCTGATATTTCCCTCTCCTGTAAGCGTATTGGGAACTCTGAAAGCTACCCGGGGCTTGGCCGCTTTCAGGCGATCGTCGAAATTATCGATATCGATTTCGAGAAACTTACGATCCGCGACCGGGGCCAGAAGATCCGCCGGTTTTCCAGAGAGATCGGCCATTACGCCCATCACGAAAGGGAGTTCGATCTTTTTCTGCGAGCCGTAGACTTCCACCTCGTATTCGATCTGAACCCTCGGCGCGCGGTTCCGAGCTATGAATTTCTGACTGCTAGCTTTTGCCATAAACCTGAATCATCTGAATTTTGCAGGAAAAAAGCTCGCGCATACACGGGCGCTTCCCGCTTGCTGGACTTATCTCTCGCCATCTGGTCAGAATCTTTAGCTTTTGTCAATTGCATTGTGTCTGGTTGCATTAGACAGCGCTATCCTCTTTCTCACCGGTGATAGCGCGAATCTGAGAAACAGCCTCCGGGGACAAATCCTGAATAATCTGCATGAAGTCCATCTCCGCGAGCCGAGCAGCACGTTTTAGCACCAGCGGTACGGGGCTGGAGGGCTCCGTACGCTCATAATACTGACAGATTTTTTGCAAGAGGTCTAAAACATCTTCCCGCGAGCGGATCTCTCCCTGCAA
>JAFAKL010000493.1 GCA_019235445.1 Verrucomicrobiota bacterium
CGCGTACCGCATCGAGGAATTTGAGCCCAGCGACGATCTGGCCTATTTCCTGGCGGTGGAGCACTGGCTGAACGCGCCTTCGGGGACGGTTCGCAGAAATCGTATTTTCGCGATCTGGTGCAGCACGCAGCAACGCTGTTGCGGGAGGCCGAATTCCGTTGCGCCAGGAAAGTTTAATAGGTCGCGGCCCGGGGCTGAACCAACCGGGACGGTCCAGCCGCCTGGTTTTCGGCACAAAAGGTTGCCTTCGATCAGAGTGCAAAGCGAAGTATTGCGGTGCTTCCGTTTGCTAGTTTGAGCAAGGATAAGAGGAACACCTACTTTGCTGACGGAGTTCAGGACGAGATCCTTTTCAATCTCGCCAAAGTGTCCCAGCTAAAGGTGATCAGTCGGACCTCGGTGATGATCTACTGCCCTGGAGGCAATCGGAACCTCCGTTCGATCGCGGAGTCGCTCGGCGTCGCTAACGTGGTGGAGGGCACCGTGCGGAGTACTCTCTATGACACTCGTCAGTTTCGCGCTGCCGAACAAGTGTACGATAGGCTGGTCAGACTGGCGCCCGATCAACCCATGCTCAAGGTGCAAAAGGCGTCTTTCATATCCTTTATGGAGACCGGAGATGATGCGGCGTTGCGGGCGGCAATTGCAGCGCTTCCGGCATCGTTGACTGATGATCCGAGCGTGCTCGCTCTGCGACTAGGGTTGGCAATCGCTGAGCGGATGGACATCAGGCACGACAATTGGTCGAAAAAATGAAGGGGGGCGAGGATGACAGCAATTTTGCTTATGGAGCTGTACCGGTTCCTGTCGATTGTTATTCTCTCCTGCTCGCCAGACTGGAAGGCGGACAAGACGTCACGAACTCCAGCTTCGAAGAAGCGCGAGAGCGACTAAGCCAGAAGGTGAAATTGTCACCGGAAGGGCGGATCTGCTCAGCACTTTAGCCGTCGTCGATGCTTTGCTGGGCAAGAAAGAAGCCGCCATCACCGAAGCAAGACGCGTTGCCGAAACGTCGCCCGTTTCCAAGGACGCATTGACTGGTCCAGGCATCTTACTGAACCTGGCTGTTGTCTATGCGTGGACCAATCAGGTTGACCTGGCGTTTGAGACATTGGCTCCGATGGGCAAAATACCAAACGGGATCTACTACGGCCAATTGAAGCGTGACGCCTACTGGGAACCGCTGAAGCACGATCCGCGGTACAAAAAGTTGCTAGCGGAGCTAGCGCCAAGGGGGTAGTTAACTTAAGGAAATCCGACAACGAAAGAGCGCAGCCCTGTCCCGGAGGGACCAAACGAAAGTAGCCTGGCACGAAGTGCCTGGAAACAAGAGAAAAATGGACCCGTCACGGAGGGACGGTTATGTGCTCACTAGTCCCACAGATATTTCCGAAGAACAGGGCACTGCATACCGCCGATCAAAATCGAAAACGAGGACGAGAACGATTCGGAGCCGAGGGCCCTCGCCCTCTCCTCGTTTTCGTTCTCCGCTTTGGCAAGGAGAATGACATATCTGGAGCTAACCTTGATCAACCGTCCCTACGAGACTAGACGCATCTTTTATCTTTTTCCAGGCACTTCGTGCCAGGCTACCCTCGTTTTAATCCCTCCGGGATAAATGCGTCACGGCAGCTCCCTGCCGCTATGACTACCTATTGATCCACTGACACTGACGACTTCGTGTTAGTTAGCGCTATTGGAAGCTCGTTAAGCTCCAGCTTAGCTTAGCTTAGCTTAGCTTAGCTTAGTTAGCTTAGCTGGGGGCGCTCTCCCATAGGGGTCACGCGACCGCCTTCTGCGTCGCGCTGCTGCACTGCTCGGCAAAGCGGGCGGCCGCGATCACCTGACCGAGCGCTATCCCACCATCGTTCGGCGGCACACGTTGGTGCCAGTAGACGCGAAACCCGGCCGATCGCAACATGTCGACGCAATGCTCGGTAAGGTACCGGTTTTGGAAACAGCCGCCCGTGAGAACGACCTTTTCTTCTTCGACCCTCTGGGCAATCGCGAGTACCATCTGTGCCAATGTGTTGTGAAACAATGCGGCGATTCGGCCGAGGGGTTGGTCTGCCCGAAGGTCTTCTATTACCTGCCGAATCATGGGGCGCCAATCCACGACGTACGGCTCACCTTCTTCCACTTCAAACGGATAGGCGTCATGAACGCCCTGCTCAATCGCAAACTCCAGCTCCATCCCGGCCTGCCCTTCAAAACTGACTTGTTGGCGTAGACCGACGAGGGAGGCAACTGCGTCGAACAACCGGCCTGCGCTGGTGGTCGCCGAAGCGCTCGACGCCTCGGCGAGCATTCGGCGGATCAGGCTCAGTTCCACTGTTCCAAGACCTTGAACCGGCGCTAAGGTCGGGTCCTGGATCGCACCATCACCGCCCAATTCAAACAAGACGCCAAGGGCGGCGCGGCGCGGTTGCCAAACGGCCGCCTCGCCGCCGGAGAGCTGAAAGGGGTGCAAGTGGGCCACCCGTCGGAATACGGCGCCCTCAGCCAAGAGGAACTCACCGCCCCAGATCGTGCCGTCCGAACCGAAGCCCGCCCCATCCCAAACAACGGCCAACGCGGGGGCTTCAATTTCGTTTTCCGCCATGCAGGCCAACGCATGCGCCCAGTGGTGTTGAACCAGGTGCACCGACTCCGGCCGTTTCCAGGCGTACTTGGTCGAAACATAATCAGGGTGCAGGTCGCACGCGATGAACTCCGGTGTGACCTCGTAAAGCCTGGGTAGATCGGCGGCGACCTGATCAAAAGCAGATAAGCCATGGCCGGTCTCCAGATCGCCGATATGCTGACTGAGGAACACTTTCGACCCAACGCTCAGCGCAACGGTGTTCTTGCTTTGGGCACCCACAGCAAGTACGCACGGCAGCCCTGCGGACATTTGCACCGGCAAAGGCGCGTAACCGCGCGCTCGCCGCAAAACCAATTCGCGTTCACGCACTACTCGGACGACTGAATCATCCACTGGCCGCACGATGGGCCGATCGTGGACCAGGAACGCATCGGCGATGCCGTGCAGGCGGGCCACCGCCTCACGATTGTCAGTGCACATCGGTTCGGAGCTTAAATTACCGCTGGTAGCGACGATGGGACGCCCGAGCGCTCGAACTAACAAATGGTGCAGTGGGCTGTAGGGCAACATCACGCCGAGCGCTGGGTTGCGAGGCGCCAAGGATGAAGCCAACCGCGTCGCCGCAGTTCGACGTTCCAGCAGCACGATAGGCGACTCGGGTGAGAGTAGCAGCCGCTCTTCCAAGGCCGAAACGCGGCAGTCCTCCCGCGCTTCTTCAAGCGACGGGTACATCAAGGCGAAGGGTTTTTCTTCACGACGTTTGCGAGCGCGCAACGTGGTTACCGCCCGCTCGCTGGTGGCATCGACAATCAGTTGAAACCCACCAATGCCTTTCAGCGCGAGGATATGGCCCTCGCGCACCAGATCGGCGGCTTGACTGAAAGCGTCGTAGCCCTGTCCTCGGATCGTTTCGTCGGGCGCCCACACCTCCAACTGGGGACCACAACGCGGACACGCATTCGGCTGAGCGTGAAATCGACGGTCGCGCGGGTCATGGTATTCACGCGTGCAGTTCGGACACATGATAAACTTCCGCATGGACGTGTTCGGACGGTCATATGGAAGCGCTTCCAGGATACTGAAACGGGGACCGCAATTCGTGCAGTTCGTGAACGGATAGCCGTGACGCCGGTTAGCTGGTTCAAGAATGTCCTTCAAACAATCGGCGCAGGTGGCGACGTCAGGCAAAATCAGGACCGTTTTTGGGCCCTGCTGGTCGCTAAAGCGGATCTCAAACCCCTTATAGCCGACTGGGTCGAGAATGGAAAACTCGACACCCTGGAGCTCAGCGCGAGGCGGCTTTTCCTTTTCAAGCCGTAGCAGAAACTGCCGGAGCGTCTCGGATACTCCTTCCACCTCGATCAACACTCCGGCCGATGCGTTTATCACCCAGCCTTGTAAAGCCAGTTCAGTGGCCAGGCGATAAACGTGGGGACGAAAACCGACCCCTTGCACCGCACCCCGAACAGTGATTTTCGCTCTCTCAACCTTCATGGCGCGGTTTCGGTTCGAGATCGACTTTCAGTTCGGGGAACGTTGGGGCTGACTTCATAGTGCACTCTCGGCGCCGAGTGTGTTGAGAGCAAGTATAATTTCCATAGTTGCAATATTTTTGGGTACCGGCACTTCCTGAGCCCAGCTCAGGGCGGCGACGCGTCCCGTCTCAGAATGCGCACCCCGCAGCAATCTTACTCACCGTTTCGCCCACTGACCTGATAACGCTTGTTGCCCTATGGAGTGGCGGCCATACCAAGGCACATGTTGCAGAATCCCCTTGCGGCAGCAATTTATATGAATAAAAATTACAGTAAGACCAATAAAAACAGGCAATATACAAATTATGACGGCTCCGCCCTTCCTCATGAGACTTCCTCCCTATTCCCCGGCTCCCTCTACCGGTCTCCTGAGGGAGCCCGATGCCCTTTTCACCGGCAGGATTCTCCTCATCGACCACGACCCGGCGATTCACGAGGATTTTCGAAACATGCTTCGTCTCGAGCTTGCTGCGGGCCAGGCGCGGGGGGAAGTTTTAAACCGGTCGACCTCCCGATACTACGCGCCTCGATTTGAACTTGAGGACGCCTTGTGTGGACAGGAAGGCTTTGATAAAGTACGCGAAGCACTCCGTGAAGGGCGGCAGTATTGCATGGCTTACGTCGACATGCACCTGGCCAATGGCTGGGATGGCCTCGAGACCATTCACCACCTCTGGCAAGCGCACGGAACCCTTCTCATTGTCCTCTGCACTGCGTTTTCTGAGCCTTCGTTGGAAAACATTCAGGAGCGGCTGGGGTACAGTAACCGATTTTTGATCCTCAAGAAACCTTTCGACCCCCTCGAAGTCCGGCAACTTACTCACGCCCTCGCCGAACGTGCGCGCGCCGAAAAAGCATTTCACCAGCGTCATCGCCAGCATGAATTGGCTCTCAACGCCATCGGCCAAGGCATTCACACGCTGGATCTCGATGGGCGCATCACGTTCGAGAACCCCGCTTCGATCAAAATGCTCGGATGGGAAGGAGGGGCATTGGTCGGTAAGCAAGCGCACCGTATGATCCATCATACAAAGGCCTGCGGTGCGCCCTACCCTCAACGCGAATGTCCCATTTACGCCGCGCTCCGGGACGGCATCCCCCACCGGACCAGTGAGGAGGTGTTTTGGCGCAAAGACGGGACCAGCTTTCCCGTGGAATACGTCAGCACTCCCCTTCGCGATGAGAACGGTGCCATTTTCGGTGCCGTGATGGTTTTTAGTGATATCAGCGCGCGCAAAAACGCCGAGCAGGAACTGAACACCGCTAAGCTGGCCGCCGAAGCAGCCAACGTCACTAAGAGCCAATTCCTGGCGCGCATGAGCCACGAGATCCGCACGCCTATGAACGGCGTCATCGGCTTGACCGGGCTGTTGCTCGACAGCGACCTCGACCCGGCGCAGCGCGAGTTCGCTGAGCTTATTCATTCGAGTGCGGACGCCCTGCTGACCATCCTCAATGACATCCTTGATTTTTCCAAAATCGAAGCCGGCAAACTCACTTTTGAGCAGCTCGACTTTGAGCTGGTTGAGACGGTCGAAAGCACGGTGGAGCTGCTGGCCGAAAGCGCCCACGCCAAAGGCCTTGAGCTGGCCAGCGCGATCGCGCCGGATGTGCCTCTCGGCTTGCGCGGCGATCCAGGGCGTTTGCGACAGATTTTGACTAACCTCATCAGCAACGCCATCAAATTCACGGAACGCGGAGCGGTCGTTGTCCGCGTTTCCAAAGAGCATGAAACTCAGACGCACACGCGAGTGCGCATTCGAGTGGAGGACAGCGGCATAGGCATTTCTCCCGAAGCTCAAACGCGGCTGTTTCAAGCCTTCAGCCAAGCGGACGGATCGACCACCCGCCGATTCGGTGGCACCGGTTTGGGCCTGGCGATCGCCAAAGAATTGGTAACTCTGATGGAGGGCGAAATTGGCGTGGAAAGCGAACCGGGCAAAGGCTCCACGTTTTGGTTTACGGCGCAACTGGAAAAGCAAACTGACGACGACCGCGCTTTTGAAGTCAGTCCCCGACATTTCGTCGATCTCCGCGTACTAGCGGTCGATAACAATGCCACCAACCGCCGCCTCCTGTGCCACCGACTTCGGTCTTGGCAAGTGCAGGCGGACGGCGCCGCGGACAGCGACGAAGCCTTAGCGATATTGCGGGCCGCGGCCGGAGCGGGGCACCCCTATAACCTCGCGCTCTTGGATGTACAGATGCTGGACATGGATGCCTGGACTCTCGCGCATACCGTCAAAGCGGACCCCTCGATCGCCGGTACGGGCCTGATCGTCGTGACCCCTCTCGGGCGGACCATTCGCCCCGCGGAATTAAAGCTGGCCGGAATCGAAGCCTACTTGGTCAAGCCGATCAAACAATCGCGCCTGTTTGACTGT
>JAFAKL010000285.1 GCA_019235445.1 Verrucomicrobiota bacterium
CTTTGACTTTTAGATTTGCGCCGGCCGCTCGAGTCGGCAAAAACTTCCGTGCTCGTGACGTCCGCCGGGGCCGGCGCATGCTCGCAAATACCGGTCAAGTCGGCCTACAAGGGCCTTATGAGAAACCTCTTGTCCTGTCGAACAAGCAGTTTTCCGGAGGAACGGTCAAAAGTGAGGTAGGAATGCGTTTGATCGCCGGTCCGCTGTAACGGCCAGGAATTTGATTTGCCTTCTTGACGAGCCAGGCCGAAAACCGCGTGCGAAATCTGGATCTAGAGTCGAAATCGAGTCCGGTGCAATAGCCAAGTTGCCGTTTCTGGAACCGAGCACCGCCTAAGCGCGCTATGCTTCGTGAGCTACCGGCATTGCACGGGGAACGGGCCCTTTGATTACATCACTTGGACCGATTAGTTGGGGTTCTTCTTCGTACCCTAGCCTCTTGATCCGGCTGCTAACCTTGCGGGTGAGCTCAACGAAACTGGTCGCTGCTCTGCGACGGCCAGCCGTACGATATTCGTGGACCAACGCGTAGGTAAACGCGCCGTTTATCGTGCTGCCGTTGGTGCATTCGTACGAAAGCTGGTTTTCGCGGCACGCTTCAAGGACAACCGGTAAAAAGGGCCCTTTGTGGCCGCGCAAGTCGCGGATCTTGTCATATTCTTCGTCGTCCAGTCTGCGGAGTGGGAGCGCTCGTCCCAGTTTATAAGTAGCGCCACTTTGGCCCGAGTAGTCTTGACGCACAGCTTTGTCCAACCCGGAAATCAACGGGCCCAACTTGCGCGCCTCCCAGGATCGCGTGGCGGAATTCCATCGTTGGATCCGATGTCGAATATCCGGCGGAACTGATATGGTTCGAATTCGGCTGTGCGTCGACCTGATTAGTCCACCGGCATAACAGCAGTCGAAAACCGCAACGAACCGAGTGTTGTATGGCAATTGAGAATATACGTCCAGGAGATCACGATCTGTGATTGCGTTCAGTTTCACCCAATCGAAATCGACTGGTACCAGCCCGTCTTCCAAATGATCCACCTGCTGATTGACTCCGTAGCCGGGAATCTGAACGCCATGTCCGCTATAATAGAGCACGCGATAGCTTTCGTCTGCCACATCGTCAAGCAGCCAATGCAGGCGATCTAGCATTGCATCTCGGGTCGCGCGTTCGTCGGTTAGTAATCGAATGTTTTCAGCAACAAAACCGTTCTCTTGGAGCAGCTCGCTGACCAGGTAGGTATCGTTTACACATCCATTCAGCTGATTTGCTGGATCTGGATAAGCGTTGATGCCGATTAACAGAGCTCGATGAGACGGCGGATGTGGTGTCGGCGCAGTGGCAACCGCTAGAGCGCGGGTCAAATCCCCAAGGATCTTCGGCCGAGCGAGCGGTTGCCATACACTTCCAAAGGTATTCGGATGATCCAGATAACCAGGATTGGCGCCTTGAGCAGTGGCGGAATGTCCGGCCGGTGAATCCGTGACTACTTCCAAAAAATTCGCAACCCCGGGCTCCTGGATCTCCGCCGTGAATGCCGGGTCTTGATGATTAAAGAGATGATACCACTGTTTAGCCGCGATCATGCGAACCCGACCACCCCAGGCTTTGGCTTTGACAAAGGTGTTGTCGATTTGTGAACCGAAAGAAAGAAAGGTGCGGCCATTGATCTTCTCCCCGCCCACAGTGTCGAATGTAAACAGGTCGTAGCAAAGAAGAGTGCCCAGGCTATGGGCACAGATGATATCAGGCTGGAACTGGTCGATCTTAGCAGCGATTGCCGCGCGACATTCCTTACGCAAATTGGCATCGACCACCCACTGGACTACCATCCCCGCAAACCAACGGCTCGCATACTTCCCCAGGTCGGGCGGGCCGAAGGCTCTCGCAGCAGAAGGGCCAGCGATCGAATGCCAGGCGGCGCTGGCGAGCAGCTCGGCCAGCGCCTCGAAATATTCAGCCGGATTGAGCGGAGCGTCTTTAAACAAATCGTCATACGCGACCACTCCAAATTGAGGTGGTTCGGGATTGTTGCAGCGCTTAAACGCATCGGTGATTACGTCGTCCCACTGCTGGTTCCAATGCGGATCTTGCTCGGCATGACCTACGCCGTGGACGCAGAGAATCTTCGTTGCTGCCATATGGTTGAGCAATTGGAGCTATCCCAGATCTTTCCTATCCTGGCGACCTGCCGGAGAGGCGTCAATACTTAGAAAGCGATGAACTATTGCCGTAACCCCACTCGTCTGTCATATTGCGGTCAAAAGGCATGTTGCAAAAGAAGCTGCCCGTGGTTCCCATGTTCCTACTCGTCGCATCCCTGGTGCTCCTGGCAGGTTGTTCCAGTGATTCGAGTTCTGTAGGACCTTCCATGGACGCCCCTCAGATTGGCCCCGGAGGGGGAACTAACACCATTGAAGGGATTCGATAGAGCCGAGTGATCAAGAGCCTCAAACTTTCTCCGCGAGTCCTAAGAAAGTTTAGAGGGGATGAGCACCTTGGTTTCTCTTAGACCGCGTTTCCAACGCGGTCAAAAAGGTGGGCGTGATTGGCATCAAATCCAAAGCCGACCGCGTCGGCGTGGCGGTAATTTTGGAATCCCTTGACATTCAAGGTGATTCGGTTACCGGCCGGCGTCGTACCGTGGAGGAAGGTCAGATCGCCCAAATTCTCAGCAACCTCAATCAGGAGGGTACTGGCGCCGCTTCCTAGTTCGCAGACCTGTATGTGTTCGGGCCGCAAACCAAGGGTTAACTCCGCACCGGTAACCAGATTGACCGATTTAGTCTTTTTCAAACTCAACGGCC
>JAFAKL010000150.1 GCA_019235445.1 Verrucomicrobiota bacterium
TCGTCATGGTGGGTGACGGCAGCTACCTCATGCTCAACAATGAGATCGTCACGTCAGTGATGCTCGATAAGAAGCTGATTATCGTCTTGCTGGACAACCGGGGCTACGGTTGCATCAACCGTCTCCAGCAGAGTTGCGGAGGGAAACCCTTTAACAACATGCTGAAAGATTGCCTGCAGATTGGCGAGGGCAGCCCGAGTATCGATTTCGCCGCTAATGCGGCTTCCTTAGGCGCCCTTTCTGAGAAGGTGGCCAACATCCCTGAGCTGGAGGCGGCTCTGCAGCGCGCTCGCTCGGCGAAGCGCACCTATCTGATCTGCATCGATACCGACGACACCCGCACCACCGAGGAAGGCGGCTGGTGGTGGGAAGTCGCAGTCCCGGAGGTATCTCCCAGCGAATCTGTCCGGCAAGCGCGGGCCGATTACCTGCGGGGGAAGGAAAATCAGAAGCGCTAGGGAGGGAGAAAACTATGAATTTGCTCATTAAGCCCAGAAAGAAGTCCCAGGAAATTGTTTCTGTCACTCCCCGGTCGGCGGGATGGCGTTATGTTAGCTTTTCTGCCCATCAGTTAGCCTCTGGAGAGGAGCTTACTTTTTCTGACGATGCCAACGAGCTCTGTGTGGTCATTTTAAGCGGAATCGCTTCCGCGAAGACTAGCGGCTTCGAATGGAAGGAAATCGGGGAACGCAAGAGCGTTTTTGAAGACGCCGCCCCGTATGCGGTTTACGTGCCTCCGCGCACCGAGTTGTCCATTGGCGCCAGGACTGATGCCGAGCTTGCGGTGGCTCGCTCCCCGGCCAAAGGTGAACTTCCCGCCCGGCTCATCGAGGCTGCCGCCATGCGACGCAGCGCGCGCGGAAAGGGCAGCAATATGCGTTACGTCTGTGATATCTTGCCGCAGGACGAACCCGCTGAGTCCCTCCTGGTTGTCGAAGTCAGGACGCCAAGTGGAAATTCATCCAGCTATCCCCCGCATAAACACGACGTAGATAACGTTCCCTTGGAGAGCCTGTTGGAGGAAACCTATTATCATCGGATCGATCCGCCGCAGGGTTTTGTTTTCCAACGCGTTTACAGCGACTCTCGCGACATTGACGAATCGATGTCGGTCGAAGACCGCGATGTCGTCCTGGTGCCGCGCGGCTATCATCCGGTCGTAGTCCCATGCGGCTATCAGTCCTATTATTTCAATGTCATGGCAGGTCCCAAACGGGTTTGGCACTTTCACAACGACCCGGCGCACGAATGGATTCTATCAGCCGTTTAATCATGGTGCCGCGGAAAAAACAAACTAACAATCAGTGGATAGCATGAACAGCAACAATTCAAAATGACTAAATTTTCTTTGCAAGATCAGGATCTTTTTCGGCGCCAAGCCTACATTGGCGGCCAATGGTGCGAGGCCGATAGTGGCGCGACATTGGAGGTTAACAATCCCGCGACCGGCGAGATTTTTGGCACAGTGCCCCTGATGGGCGTCAATGAAACCCGGCGCGCAATTGATGCGGCGAAGGATGCGTTTGTCGAATGGGGTCGCAAGCCGGCCAAGGAACGAAGCATTCTTCTCCGTCGGTGGCATGATTTGATTATGGCCAATGTCGAGGATTTGGGGAAGCTGATGACAGCCGAACAAGGTAAACCGCTCGCCGAAGCAAAGGGCGAGGTTGCTTATGCTGCTTCCTTTATCGAATGGTTCGCAGAAGAGGCCAAGCGCGTTTATGGGGACACCATACCGTCCCCTTGGAATGACCGCCGCCTGGTGGTTATTAAACAGCCAATTGGAGTGTGTGCCGCTATGACGCCCTGGAATTTTCCAGCCGCCATGATCACTCGAAAGGCTGGACCGGCGTTGGCTTCGGGTTGTACCATGGTGGCAAAGCCGGCAAGCTCCACGCCGTTTTCGGCTTTGGCGTTAGCGGCTCTGGCGGAACGCGCAGGGATTCCGCCCGGCGTGTTCAACGTATTGACAGGCAGTTCGAAGGCAATTGGGGGTGAAATGACTTCCAACGTTCACGTGCGCAAAGTGACCTTCACGGGCTCAACGGAGGTGGGTAGTCTGCTCATGAAACAAAGCGCTGACACGATCAAAAAGCTTTCCCTGGAACTCGGAGGCAACGCGCCTTTTATCGTTTTCGACGATGCCGATCTGGACGCGGCAGTCGAAGGTGCGATCATTTCCAAATACCGAAATGCCGGGCAAACCTGCGTTTGCGCGAACAGGCTCTACGTCCAGGCGGGCATTTATGATGCCTTCAGTCAAAAGCTGGTCGTCGCGGTAAAAAAGCTCAAGGTAGGTAATGGTTTTGAACCAGGAGTACTCCAAGGTCCTTTGATTGACTCCGCCGCGGTGGAGAAAGTGGAAGAACATATTGAAGACGCGGTTTCACAAGGGGCCAGTGTACTTCTTGGCGGCAAGCGACATGCTCTTGGGCAGACCTTCTTCGAACCAACGATCCTGGGGAATGTTACGCCCAAAATGAAGATTGCTAGAGAGGAAACCTTCGGCCCGGTAGCGCCGCTCTTCCGTTTCGAGACCGATGAGCAAGCAATTCAGATGGCCAACGATACCGAATTTGGTCTGGCCAGCTATTTCTACAGTCGCGATATTGGCCGAATCTGGCGGGCCGCGGAAGCACTCGAATGCGGCATGGTGGGAATCAATACCGGCCTGATCTCGAATGAGGTTGCACCCTTCGGAGGCGTCAAGCATTCGGGACTGGGTCGTGAAGGATCTCATTACGGCATAGAAGAATTCGTGGAAATTAAATACCTCTGCTTTGGCGGGCTAGACAAGTGAAGTTGTAGCCTGGTCCGAATGGCGCCAAGTGGAGAGGCTTTGAACGGTTCTTTTGCCCCGAAGGACTCCAGGATTCAGCCCGGGGTTTCAACCCCGGGCCTGCAGTTTGGACATTTACCAACCCTCTTTATATCGGCGCCCGAGGCGCCAACCAACCCTTTCCTAGAGCTGCGCCCCATAAGCGTTAACTATCGCAGCGGCAGGAAGGTGCCGTGACGCATTTATCCCGGAGGGATTAAAACGAGGGTAGCCTGGCACGAAGTGCCTGGGAAAAAGAAAAAAGACGCGTCTAGTCCCGTAGGGACGGTTGATCAAGGTTTCCTCCCAAAATATCATTCGCCTTTCCTCGGCCTCGGTGGCTCGCAAGGCAAAACGGAATTCATCCTACTGTACCAGCGAGCAGATCAACCGTCCTCCGGGACGGGTCAACTCTTCTCTTGTTTCCAGGCACTTCGTGCCAGGCTACTTTCGTTTGGTACCTCCGGGACAGGATACGATCTGTCGTTGTAGGATTTTGCCACGCTCAATCTTGCGACCTTCAGGGCGCATCGCCGGGGATGGCCGGTGCCCCTGGGTTAAAACCGGTTAACACCCCGGGCTGAATCCTACCGTCCCTTTCGGGGCGAAATCATGCTATGCTAGCTAACTAAATGCGCTTATCTTCGCGCCATTCTAGCTTAGCTAGCCTGGCTTGTCCTAGCCCTGGTGGTGGTGCTCATGTCCTGGACCATGTTCCATTGCGGCGTGGTGCTGTTGAGATGCTCTATGACTCAGGTAGATCAACCAGCCAGCCCAGGCGATGGCCGCAATGTCCAGGAAGGTCGTGTAATTCCAACTGAAATGCGCCTCAGAAACGGCATTGTTGGGACGGGAACCGGTCGGCACCAGGTGCAGGGCTGAAAACAGGATATCAACAATCATTCCTGCCAGGACTATCGAAATGAACATCACCGTGACAATGAAAAAACTTGCTCTAGCTCCGTAGTATTTCCGATAGATCAAGATCAAGGGGACCACGATCAGATCGGCAAAAATAAATGAGATTACGCCGCCAAAGCTGATTCCGCCGCTCCAGAGAACGCTCGCTAAAGGAATGTTGCCGATTGAACAGACGAAACTCGAGACTGCGATCAGGGGACCGACGATGGCGTTTTCTAACGACTGCAAAATCGGAGGGCCTCCATTTAAGAAGATAGCCTTCCACCAGTCGGGCGGGACAAGTGTTCCCAGAAACCCGGCGATCACAAATCCGACGGCTATTTCTTGCCAGAGCATGGACCAGTCCATCACAAACGCTTGTGCCAGCTCAGTCCACTTGTCTTCGTCCCCCATTCCGCCGTGATGGTGATGATGGCCCTCCTGTTTAAGATTTGAAGTATGGTTGCGAGCTTCTTCTTCTAGATTCTTCGGAAACAGCAACCTGGCAAAAATCCAAACCAGCGCCACCAGGATCAGCGCGCCAACGGCTTCCGCAAGAACAAATTGCCAGCCCATCAGAAGCCATAATACCACTCCTAGTTCAACGACCAGATTCGTCGAGGCGAACATGAAAGCCAAAACGACTATTAAGGCGGCTCCTTGTTGCAATGCGCTCCTCGCTGCCGCCGCAGCTGCATATGAGCAGGAACTGCTAGCCGCTCCAAGGCCAGTCGCCAGAGCTATTGAGCGCAGATTGACTTTTCCGAAACGCCTGGCAATTTCCTCTTTACTAACAAATACCTGTAAAACGCCTGAAATCGTAAATCCAAAGACAAGCGCCCACAAGACCTCCCAAAACATAGCCGTCGCGTGATAAATGCTTATCCAAAGCCAATTCATGCGCAACTACTCCGGATAGGCCTTGGCAGCATTGTTGTGGTTCCAAGGGATTGAATGCTCGCCTCCGCACTCTCACCCTTATCCACGTTGCGGCGGCTGAGAAGCAGCCCACGAGCGCCTTCCCGCGCGAGTCGCCGGGCAATAGCGAGCTCGAGGCATTGAGTCCCACCGGTGATGATCGCGACAGTCGATCGGTTTCTCAAGAAAAAGTCGTCACTCATGCCTTGCACTTTTCAATTGGCGCCGGAATCAGCAAATGAATCTCAGTTGCCGAACCGCGCGGCGGTACGGGCCTTCGCCTTTGAAGCTTCTTCTTCTCGATTTTTCGGAGGCGCGTTCGTTTTAAGCGAGTGAATATAGCGACTCGAAATCTCAGCGATTTCTTCTACGGCAGTCAGAAAGGCCGGTTCATTAGCTTTGGATGGTTTGTTAAAACCACCGATCTTCCTTACGAATTGACGCGAAGCGGCTCGAATCTCTTCGCTGGTGACCGGAGGATCGAAATTGAAAAGGGTCTTGATATTCCTGCACATTCTGGTACCGCCCAAATTGTAGCAGTTTCCCCTGGCCTGCAAAAATAAACAAGCTGCAGAGTCTTTCTCCTTCCGTTCAGAATCGTTGCCTTCGAAAGCAGGTCATGGTCGCGAGCGTAACCGAACGCTTTCCCTCCGATGGTCGGAATAGCCAGTACCCTAGCGCAATTCGATAACTTTAAGACCTTCCTGACCGCCGTTACCTGATGTTCGACAGGTCAACCCGAACAAATTCAGGATCAGGCGGGGCCGGATGCGGGTACTCGTGGGCGATACTCCAGGGGAGTATTGCAACTGAGGCGTACGTCATGGTGTCCATAACTGTTCTCCTCCTTCCGGAACCCACAATAAGGCCTGGCGGCCAATTTTCAATCTTTTCGCAAGATGGATTTTATCCGCACAACGATATTCAAACTGGCGATGTCCTGCTGAGCGTAGAGCGGTTAGCCCGCGATGATGTTTTCGAGGAGGTTTCCTTTGATCTGCGTGCCGGCGAAATTCTCGGCTTCGGCGGTCTCATTGGCAGCGGGCGTACCGAAATCGCGCGGGTTCTTTTTGGAATCGATCAACCGACGTCCGGATCGATCAGGATAGAGGGACGAGCGGTTAGTTTCCGATCCGCAAAAGATGCAATGGATCACGGCATTGCCTACCTATCGGAGGACCGTCTCGGGCAAAGCCTGATCATGGATTTTTCGATCCTGACGAATGCGACGCTGACGGCTCTCGACCAAGTGGCACGTTATGGTCTGGTGAAGCGATCGAGAGAACTTGCTCTCGCCCGGCCGCCCCTCACCAGTCTTCAGCTTCGCTTCAAGAGTTACGATCAGCCAGTCCGGAAGCTATCGGGCGGCAACCAGCAGAAAGTGGTCTTATCAAAATGGCTCCTGACCAAGCCGCGAGTCCTGATTCTTGATGAGCCGACGCAATAAGAGAGGTTTGAGACGGTTCTTTTGCGCCGAAGGGACGCCAGGATTCAGCTCAGGGTTTCAACCAGGTTTCAGCTCCGGGAACATCCAAGGAAACGGTCCGGCCCTGAAAGGGTAAAAGCTCATCTGGATCAATCCCAAACCATCGCTCCTCAAAACGCCAGATACTCCTCTTGAAAGTTCGAGTCCGATGATGTTCGACCTGATGGTCGATAGAACTGATCGCTTCTGGCAACTGAGAAACGCTCACCTTGAATGCACCGTACCCCTGCTGCCAACCGAAGTTGTTGTTACGCAATTCCCGGAAGGTCTGATGAATCCAGGCTGGAGGAAACCTTGATGAAACGTCCCTATGGGACTAGACGCGTCTTTTTTCTTTTTCCAGGCACTTCGTGCCTGGCTACCCTCGTTTTAATCCCTCCGGGATAAATGCGTCACGGCACCTCCCTGCCGCTGCGATAGATTAACGCTTATGGGGTGGAGCCCCAGGACTGGAGTATGGACATTTCGAAGACGATTTTCAGGCCTAGGTGCCTCTCCGGAGAAGGTACTCCGGAGGGGGCAGTGGCCCTGAACCGGAGTGAAACCCACTAAGGGCTAACTTAATTAACTTAAAGAAATTTTACAACGAAAGATCGCAGCCTGTCCCGGAGGGACCAAACGAAAGTAGCCTGGCACGAAGTGCCTGGAAAAAAGAGAAAAGTGGACCCGTCCCGGCGGGACGGTTGATTTGCGCCTGAAAGTGCGCACCAAAAATAGAATCCGGGGATCACGATTCGGGAAAGGAACGGCGTTCATGGTCTGAGGAAGGCCCGAAGAACTGTGCCCGGGAGGCGACAGAGTCTCCGTAGGTAGTAGCAAGGAAGCGGGGTAGCCTGAAAAGCCTCAACAAGAGGGAGAAATCCGAGCCCGCTGGGCCTGGGTAGAACTGGCGGTCTGGACGGAACGCATGTTGGCAACCCTGGAAACGGGGATTGAAGAGGATGAATTCTGTTTTGCTTTGCGATGCCACCGAGACCGAGGAACAGGGCACTGCATACCGCCGATCAAAATCGCAAACGACGTCGGTCAAAAATCGCAAACGAAGACGAGGACGATTTGAAATCGAGGGCTTCCCCTTCGTCCGCGGAGAAGTACCCCGGGGCCCCTTAGCCAGGCAAGTGCTGCGCAATAAAGCTGCAAG
>JAFAKL010000013.1 GCA_019235445.1 Verrucomicrobiota bacterium
ATAGAGGCGGTGCGCCCGCTGTCATCCGGGCCCTGGAAGCGAAACTTGCCGCACCTGCGAACTCCAACTCGTGAACACATCTATATTTAGTCTCCTCGTGCTCTTGCTCTGCCTGTCAGGCTGCGCAGCTACCGGAAAACGTTCCGCTATCCAACCCGCTGCCACGACCTCTTCCGCGGCCGCGACTTCTTCCGCTGCCGGCGACGATTTTGGGGCTAGCTCTGTGCAGAAGGAAAATGATCCCTTCGAACCTTTCAATCGAACGGTCTTCGGTTTCAATGATGAACTGAACACTCACGCACTGCGCCCGCTGGCACACGGTTATACGGTGGTTGTGCCTCTCCCCGTCCGTAACGGCATCACTAACTTCTTTGACAATCTTCAATTTCCGGTGCGCTTCGTTAATTCGGTGCTTCAAGGCAAATTGACTCGTTCTGCTCAGGAAGCCGGCAAGTTCGTGTTCAATAGCACCTTCGGCATTGGAGGTTTGATCCGCGTTTCGGACCACGTCTCGGGACTCGCCAATGTCCCCGCTGAAGATTTCGGACTAACCCTTGCCGACTGGGGATTTCCGGCCGGCCCTTACCTCGTCATTCCAGTGCTCGGCCCCTCGGATTGCCGTGACGCGGTGGGCTTCGCCGGCGACTATGTCATCTCCCCTCTTGACTGGCACACGCTCGGCTTTATTCACACCGCATACATCAGCGACGCTGTCAGCCTCGGGCTCTCAGGCGCACGCTATCTCAGTGGCCTCCCAAAAGCGCTCGACGTCTACGACCAGATGAAATCCGGAGCGATCGATCCCTACATCGCCGTCCGAAACGCCTACCTGAGTTATCGCGCCGCCCAGCGGAAGAAATAATAGTTAGGGTTCAGCCAAAAACGACTACGGCAGAGCGCGCCGGAACAACCACTTTGGCCTCGCAGGCTTGGAGTTCAGGAGATTCCGGGCTGGCATACCTCCTGGGGCCGGCGCAATCAAACTCAACCGTTGCCTCATGGGCCGTACTCCGATCGTCATTGATGAGCACAACCGCAATTTCTTGGTGTCTTGAATGCAAAAAAACACTGTAGGAAATCGGGACTCCGGCGGCCACCTGGATTCTGGCGCCCATGCTATCGCGAAACTCGCCTTTCCAAAGATACTCGGAGTAACGCGCCCGGAACGCATCGACTTTCTTTCCGTACTCCACCGTGAGCGGGAAATCGTTCAAATCCCCCTTAAAATGATAAGGTTCATAGCTGAGGATATAACGATAGAGCAGTGCCCGATTGATCATTTCCCGGTCGTCAAACCCGGTCACCGCGATCATCATCGGATAAAAAGGATCCGCGTAGCGCTCCGCAGGAATGTGCCCCTCAAAAATCCGAAAGTAAGAAAGCGCGTAGTGCTGATGCTGCAGATCAAATGGTGCTTCAGCAGAGAGCAGGAAATCGTTTTGACGGGCCCCAAGCAGCTCCTGAAATCTCTCTCCTAAAGCTAAGTCGGCGGAAGCCATTGTGGCCGGGATCCTGTGACCATGTTTCGCGGAGAAACAATGGGTCGCCGCATAGTGATGAAAAGCTTCGTCGTAAAGAATGCCGCTTGCTCCCAGCGCAAGACTCTTTTCAAATTCCCGTTCGCAGAGATTGATCCAGGCAGGATCGTGCAGACAAGCGACCATGAATCGTCTGTTATTAATGCTCATCCACTGAACCGGCGTCTGATACTCGTATCCCGGATGATAGTAAGGCATTCCGTAGGGATCGACTGCCGCGCTGTCCAGGAATGAAGCATAGTCGGGACGCGTGACGTCTGCCCAAACGAATTTGTTAAACAGGACGACACGGATTCCCATCGCCTCGATCTCGGAAATAGCCGTTTTGAGATCTTCCCATGTGCCGAGTCTGCTGTCCGGATCGTGGATGGGGTTCCCGCGATCTTGTCCCCCTTGATTCCAGCCCACCAGCTGCAATCCAGTTACCCCATGATCGGCCAGCTGACGAGCTCTCGCCGGCAAATCCCTGAAAGAGGTTCGCAGGTCATCCTCCGCCGAGCCGATTTGAATCTGCTGCCAGGAATGGACCTCATGTATCCATTCCGGGATGACCGCCTCTCGAGACCAGGTCGATTTCCAACGGCGATATATGTCCACGCCTCCGTGCCAATCTCCAAGATAGGGTGCTATGACAATCTTCGGGAGATCTATCGTTTCTCCCGGCGCTGCCATCGTGTAATGAACCGACTCCAACGTCAGGTGCACCGGCGTCTCTCCAATCCTGGATAGATCGGGGCTGGCGGCGTGAAAAGAGTCGAGATATCCGGGCCGCAGTTCGGATTGGAAGCAGACCATCTCGCGCGCGCTGGTGTCATGAACGCCAACGTATATTCCTTGCCCGCCGGCGCTCAGGAGAACGAATCGTTGGGGAAAATGGTATGCGCCGGGAATCCCTGGCAACAGCGATCCCTTGCCCTCGATCTGCATCGGATAGCTCGTCCCATAATATCCCCGCTCGTTTGCTGTCCGTGGCCAAAGCGGAGTGCGCTTCATCGTTCCATAATCGAGGTTTTCGCGATAAAGAAAATCTTTAGGGTCCGGTGGTATAAGGTCTCCGAGTACCGGCCAACTCAGGGTCGTGATCGTCGCCTCGCTTGCATTCCTCAACTGCCCGGAAAAGGTTAGCTGACCATCTTCAAGACCTGCCTCCGTGAGAAGAGTGATCTCCAATTCGGTCCCGTCCAAGGTCCTCAGTTGATCCCATGCAAAAGTGACCCGCCGCGTTGAAGCATCCGATCTGGCCTGACGGAGCCGGCACTTCAACCCGCTGACCGGGTTGTACAGATGATCTTTCCAAGTGACGTACGCACGAAAGGATTGCCCAAGCTCAGCGCGCTGCTGGATCTTCCAGCCGCTCGGTTTGTGCTGGAAATCGACCCAGGCGCCAGTCCTGGCGTCAAAGCCCACGCGTACGGCCGAATCTTCCAGAATCAGAATTGCCTGGCCCGCCTCGGAATCCCACCAATCCTCGTTAGAAGGTGAGCCGATGAACCTTGTCATTTGTTGTTCGGAGCTTTTCATATCATCCGCATCTAATCTGGGACACTAGGCTTTCACCGCGCCTGCCGTGAGTCCTGCAATGAACTGCTTCTGCAAAAATAGATAAACTATCACTACCGGCGCAATAGATAGC
>JAFAKL010000525.1 GCA_019235445.1 Verrucomicrobiota bacterium
CAAGGTGGCGATAAACAGAAAAGGCGCTGTCAATGCGACGGTTAACAGTACGTTTCGTTTCATGGGGAAATTCATTCTTTAGATTTGGGTTATTTGGTTGGGTGATGATGTTTGATATGACGGGATCAGAGGAAAGATTTCACTTCATATTGGTGTACCGGGTGTACATGTCTTCGCGCTTTTGGTTAGTCAGCTCCAGAAGGCGCAGGATCAGCAAATCGCCAAACAACAACAAGGCAGCCTCGTAATGGGTGCCCATGGTTAAGACGCTCAAGCCGGTCGTCACGTCCACCATGGTTTGTGCTGGGAGATGGATCACAACGTCCACGGGCATTTGCGCCGCGCGTGCGGGCTGGGCGGTCATGGTCACCGTGCGGCCACCCGCTTCTCGGGCCACCTTTAAGAGAGTCTCTATGGTGGGGAAATGCCCCGGCCCAGCGCTGGTAAAAAAGACATCGCCGGCACCGACGGGCGGGGTCACCATTTCTCCCACGACGTAAGATTTGAAACCTGCGTGCATCAGGCGCATGGCTATGGCTTCCATCATGAGGCCTTCACGGCCTACGCCGTAGCAGACGATGCGCCTGGCAGAGAGGAGTTCCTGGCTAAGTGTTTCTAGCTGGGAGGGTTCCAACTTGGAGAAAACGGCCTCAAGGTCCTGGGAAGCGCGCGTGCCAAGCGTCCTTACGTCGAAGTCATTTGTTTTAGCCATAATTGCTAAGTTGTTAAGGCAATTTGCTACCTGAACGGATATTTGATCAGGATATATATGGAATGGGCGACAGCGATGGTTAGATTCTTAGAACTGCGGGTTAGTTGAATAGATCAGCAGGTTCTCTATTGCGTCAATAGCATCTGCAAACAATAAATTTACGGGCGTAAAGTTAGGTAAACTGTTAACAAACGCATGGAAGCCATCAGGAACGCTCGCGTTTAACGCGGACCATCTTCTCCACGCGTAAAGGCCTCAGCTTTTCGGGCTGCCGTCGGAGAGTTTATAAGATAGGTCGCACACCGTCATCACGTAGGTAATCGCTTCCAAATTTAAGCCCTTTTATCGAGTTGCCACCCGCGACGATAAACGCGCCGCAGCATTCCTGATGTACTGTCTCCTAAATCCCTTGAGCTTCGGGCTCGATGTCCTGCTCACCTTTGTCGTCTGACGCGGCCTAAAAATTACTCCGGCCCAGGGCGGCGGCGGTGCGGCTGACGTTCCTCTCAGCAGCCGCGTAATCTATCTGGGCCACGGCGCTCAAGAGCGCGTCAAGAACGCTGAGCTGCACCAGGCGCGCCGCTGCATTTTCCCCCGCCCATGGTGAACTGCGCAGGTTGGCACAAAGCGCCACATCCGATTCCCGGCTCAGCGGCGAGTCTGACCGGCTGGTCACGGCGATGAGTCGGGCCCCATTTTGGCGTGCCTGACGCGCCGCCTTCAATATCGCCGCCGTCTGGCCCGAATATGAAAAAGCCATCACCGCATCCCCGCGCCGCAACAGCGCGGCGGACATCAGCATCTGCTGGCTGTCGTCAAAGACAGAAGCACGCACCCCGATGCGCAGAAACTGGTGAGCGGCATCCCGGGCCACCTGGCCCGAGCCGCCCTCGCCGTAGAAGTCGCGTTGGCGGGCCGCGTACAGGCAACTGGCCGCGCGCTCCAGCGCTTCAGGCGACACGCTCGCTAAGCCTTGCTCTATGGCCCGAACTGAGGCTCGCAAAACCTTTTGCAGGCGGGCGCAAGCTCCCTCAGCGACACAGAGCTCTTCTTGAAGATCCGCCTGGGCCAGACGGTTGTGTTCGGCCAAAGCTTCCCGCAACTGGCGAAAGCCTGCAAAGCCGAGTTTTTTGGCCATTTTAACGATGAGGGCTTCGGACACCCCAATCTCCCCAGCCACGCATTTAAGGAGGCTGTTCTCGTCGCCGGTAGCCCGTGGATGTACGAGGCTGAACAGTGCGGAAGCTTCCAATTCCGTTAAACTGGCCAAGTGCGTGCGCAGCCGTAGCGCCAGGGCTGGAGCGGGAGATAGAGCTTGCTTCGCGCTCCTTGCGCGGCATGAAGACCTATTCGGCTGCGCCCAAACGAGTTTGTCCTCTCGAGCGGGAATAGGGCCGGCCACTCTCGGTGCTTCCAACAACGCGGTTTTGCTCATTCTAAAGGGGGTTTCAAACAATCAGCACTGGACCATTCGCCCCGGTCCACAAGGGCGGTTACCCTTGCGCGGCTACCTTCAATCCACACAAGTTAAACGTTTTAACGAGCGCAGTATTACGTGAAGGTTTTAATCACGTCAAACGATTTTTTAACTTTTTTATCGGAGTAAAGACTTATGGTCCTTTAGAGTTTGAATCGTGCGAAAATCATTTTCGTCGTAAATGAAACGTTTCATTTCTGATTCTCCAGAAGACAGGAGATGGTCTCAGAAAGTCCAATCCAGGGCCGGCACAGAGAGACTGTGGCGAGCCGCGTCTCGGCCTGGCAACTTAGTTCTCTTCACCTCCGGCCGTGCGACTCTCTCTCCACCAGAAAAGGTTGAACGGCTTTTTGCACCGAACTCACCTTCCCTTCGATCAAGGCCAGTAATTCTTCCGCAAGGCACCTTCCCACTTCCTCGGCGCGGTAATCGATCGTCGTCAACGTTGGCGTGAGGCCGATGCAGATATCAGTATTGTCGTAGCCCACAATCGCGACGTCCTCCGGTACCCGCAGTTTGAATTCGGCCAACACCTTCATCGCCCCTGCCGCCATGTAGTCATTGGCGCAAAAAAGCGCGTCGGGCGTAAACTCTCGGAGGATATCTTTCATCGCCGCGATGCCGCTGGGGATGGTAAAATCGCCGTACCTTTTGGTCAGTCGCTCGAGGCCCGCTCCTGCCAATCCTTGCAGGAAGCCTTTCTCCCTCTCAATCGCATCCAGGTGTTGAGCCGGCCCATTGATCAACGCCACGCGGCGACGACCCTGTTTTGCAAACAGTTCTGCCACCAGTTGAGCGCCGTAATCACTTTGCAGATCTACGTAATTAACGTCCCGCCCAAACGAAGCGGGACGCATCAGCATGTAAGGAAAATTATTTTTCTTCAGGGTGTGAATAAAGGCGTAATCGCGAACGAACTGCGGGACAATGATGATCCCATCAAGAGAGCGGGCGCCCACAACCTGCTCAAAATATTGCATCAGGTCCGGGTCCTCATGACTTTTCACGTCCAGCCGAAGGCCGTGTTTCGCTTCGTCCACGACGGAGAGCACGCCCCTCACCAGGTGATAAAACAGGGACGTCCCTCGAACAATGTCGGCCGATGAAACCGACGTCATCATCAGCAGTGCAATTGCGTTCGCTTTGCCGGTGTTCAGGGTCCGCCCGATTTGATTAGGCGTGTAGCTTAACCGTTTGGCGCAGGTCTTCACCCGAATGCGTGTCGATTCCCGAATGTTCCCGCCGCCCCTCAATGCCAACGAGGCTGTGGCGATAGAAACCCCGGCTAGTTCCGCTACGTCTTTAAGGTTGGCCATATTTTGTTTCTAAATTAACCGGGCAATGGGCTTTCGCCTTTGATACCCCTGCTTCGCAAGAGCGCCTGAAGATAGCCTTGCGGGGAACGTTTTCCCAATTAAAACGCCAAACGCCCGCCAGTGCCATTACGGAACCTCGACCCGAAGGAGGCCTGGGCGAACGGGTTTAACGTCTTCCTGGAGCATATCACGTTCGGAACCACCCCTGCCGCTGTCTGTCAACGATGAGCCTATTTGAGGAAGGAACGAAACATAGGACAAAGGTTCGGAGCCTCAAAGGTTTAACCCAGATCCGTCAGTTTGTCTGATTACCTAACATAGCGTTTGCTTACCTGAGAGAATTTTAACTAAATCTAACTTTACAGCGTAAAGTTTTTTTGGGCACAAGCGCTTGACCTGCCGCCGGTGCTGCCGCGATCTTTGGTGCGCACATGCGAAAGGTGCATTTGTAGAATAAAAAACTATTATGACAAAACCCCTTTATCGGCACCTTGCCGTCCTTTCTTTACTATCCCTGACGCAATGGGCGAGCATTCCCGGCTACGCGGTCGAAAACGAGGTACCCGTCGTCGTGAAGATCGCCGGCATTCCTTGGTTTACGGCCATGGAGAAAGGCATCAAAGAAGCCGCCAAAGACACCGGGCTCAACGCTTACATGGTGGGACCCACCACCGCCGATCCGGCCCAACAAGTCCGGCTGGTGGAAGATTTGGTTGCTAAGCACGTGAAGATCATTGCGGTGGTCCCTAACGACGCCAAAGCGCTTGAGCCGGTGTTCAAACGCGCCCAAGCGGCCGGCATCCCGATCATTACCCACGAATCGCCCGACCAACAGGGCAATACCTGGGACATCGAGATGATCGACAACAAGCAATTTGGGGAGTTGTATATGCAAAGCCTGGCCAAGTACATGGGAGAAGAAGGCGAATACATGGTTGTCGTGGGCGGGTTGACCGTTCCGCTGCACAATGCCTGGGCTGATTACGCGATCGCCTATCAGAAAGAACATTACCCAAAAATGAAGCTGGTGGCAGACCGTTTTGGAGTCGGGGAAAGCCTCGACGACACGAAACGCGTTACCCATGACATGATCCTGGCTCACCCGAATTTAAAAGGAGCGCTAATATATGGAAGTTCGGGCGTGGTCGGCACCGCCCAAGCGGTGAAGGAAGCGGGTAAAAAGGATCAGATCGCCGTCATCGGCACCTGTTCGCCTTCGCAAGCCCGCAAATACATAATGGAGGGGATCATTCGCGAGAGCTACATCTGGAATCCCGTGGAAGCAGGAAAAGCGATCGTCAACCTGGCGAAGCTCGTGATTGACGGCACCCCAATCGTCGACGGAATGGAGTTCCCTGGCTTGGGTAAAGCCACGGTTGATCCGCAAAAGAGGGTGATTCGGGTGATCAAGCTTCAGCCCATCAACAAGGATACGGTCTCGCAGTTGGCCGCGATGGGGTTGTGAGCAATGGCTGCGTACAAGGTCCCGACAGGAACAGGCTAAACCCTAACCCATGACTGAGGCAACGAACAGTCCTCGAGGGCAGGAGGCCGGCAGCTCCCCTGTTCCTTCAGCGTCGAACGGCGCAGCGCCTTTCGTCGAGATGCGCGGGATCAGCAAACGTTTCGGTGGGGTTCGGGCCCTGACCGATGTCAACTTCACCATCCTGGCGGGTGAAATTCACTGCCTGGCGGGCGAGAATGGCTGCGGAAAGAGCACATTGATCAAGATTCTTTCCGGAGTTCATGTCCCTAACGAAGGAGAGATCATCCTGGAGGGAAAGTCCTATTCCCATTTGTCGCCAGCCGCTTCGCAGCGGTTCGGCGTCCAGATTATTTATCAGGATCTCTCGCTGTTTCCCAACCTCTCAGTGGCCGAGAATATCGCGTTCCGCCACCAGGTGGAGACGCCGTTTCGTCTAACGAGGCAGCAGGCAATGCGCAAGCAGGCGGAGGCGGTGATGGAGCGACTCAAGATTTCCCTGCCGCTGGATGAGCTGGTCGGATCGCTGCCGATCGCCACGCGTCAGTTGGTTGCCATTTGCCGGGCGCTGTCGGCGCAAGCTCGATTGGTGGTCATGGACGAACCAACCGCCTCCCTCACCCACCAGGAAGTCGATGCGCTTTTGGCCACTATTCATGGGCTCAAGAGCCACGGCATTGCCACCGTCTTCGTCAGCCACCGCCTTGACGAGGTGATGACCATCGCCGAACGCGTCACCGTCTTACGGGATGGCAGCAATGTAGGCACCTACCGGGTCCGCGACATCGATCGCCGCCGATTAGGCGAACTCATCACCGGGCAGGTCTTTGAATCCAGTCTCAAGGCGCCGTTTCTGACCGAGGCGACGCCGGCGCTGGAGGTCCGCGGTTTGACTCGCCAGGGACAATATGCTGGGGTTGACCTGGTCGTCCGTCCCGGGGAGGTTCTAGGCATCACCGGCAGGCTGGGGTCAGGCCGGACCGAACTCGCCCTATCTCTGTTCGGAATGAACCCACCCGACGCCGGCGAAATCCGGGTCAACGACAAGGTTGTCCGGCTGCGCAATAACCGGGAGGCTATCCGCCATGGAATCGCCTACGTTTCTGAAGACCGTCTTTCACTGGGATTGGTGATGCCGCAGAGCATCGCCGACAACACCGTCGTATCGGTGTTGGACCGACTGACGGGCGCCCTGGGCCTCATCGACGCCGTGCGCCGAAACCAAACTATCGATCACTGGATTTTTCAGGAACTGCGCGTGAAGACCAGTACTGCGGATCGGCCGGTCCAACAGCTTTCGGGCGGCAACCAGCAGCGGGTCGTGCTCGCCAAATGGCTGGCCACAGAGCCACGCGTGCTGATCCTGGATTCGCCCACGGTCGGCGTCGACATCGGCGCCAAAGCCGGGATTTACCAGGTCATCGACGCTCTAGCGGCCCGCGGTTTGGCCATCATCCTGATCTCGGACGAGGTGGAAGAAGTTTTGCATGAGTCACACAGGATTTTGGTGATGCTTTCTGGACGTATCGCCGCGACGTACGACCCGCACCGGGTGAACGAACAAGAACTTCTCGAGGCAATCCATGCGTAAGCAAGTCCGACTCGTCTTTCGCCATGACGGCCAATTGGCGCTCATCATCGCCGCGATGGCGATCATTTTTTCGATCGTATCGCCCGCGTTCCGGTCGACAGGAAATCTCGTCAGCCTGCTGGAAAACTATTCAGTCATGGCGATCATGGCCGCCGGCCTCCTGGTGGTCCTCATTTCGGGCGGAATCGACATCTCTTTCGCGGCCATCGCGGCGGTAACCCAATACGTGGTCGCGCTGATCCTCATCAACGCGGGAGGCAATTGGTTGGTGGCCTTTGCATTGGCAGCTGCGTTCGGAGGGCTGCTCGGAGTGGTGAACGCCCTGCTTATTTACTACCTCCGGGCGCTATCGGTGATCGTCACTATTTCGACGATGACTTGTTACTTCGCGTTGCTGATGTTTGTGACGGAGGGCAAGTCCCTTTTCAATTTGCCGGACTGGTTTACGGACGACTTAACATTTTGGTCTATTCCTTTCCCCGTGCTGGTTGCCGCGATCGTTCTAATTATCACCGCCTTTATCTTAAGTCGGCTCTCCATCGGGCGCCAGGTTTACGGCCTGGGCGGGAATCCTGAAGCCGCCAAACGCATGGGCTCCAATGTTCTGGGCCTGCAATGCTTCGTCTATGGTTATTCTGGTCTGATGGCTGGCATTGCCGGATTGGTCCAAGCCCACCGCGTCGAGGAGGTCGTGCCAAACGCCTTAATCGGGCGGGAACTCGACGTGCTCGCGGCAGTAGTGCTGGGCGGGGCGAGCCTGACGGGTGGCATTGGAAGTGTCAGCGGCACTATCCTCGGTATCGTTCTGCTGGCCATCCTTCAAAACGGGCTAACCCTGTTGGGAGTGTCCTCGTATGCTTTTGGGTTTGTGACCGGCGTCGTCATTCTGTTGAGCGTCAGCGCCACAGCCTACACCGCAAAACGCCAAGCCCGGAGCTCCGCTCGTCATGCAGTCTAAAACCATCTCAAGCCCTGTGGGCGCACGCCGCGCGACTTTTACCGAATGGATCGGACGTGACCCCACTGTTACAATGCTCTGCGCCTTCATCCTGGCGGCAGCGCTCGTCTTCGGCGCGCTGACCCCGACGCGCTTTTTTTCCGGAGAAACCTTTCGGGCCATGGCGTTTGAGATGCCCGAATTGGGCATTCTTGCCTTGGCCATGATGGTGCCGTTGATGAGTGGCGGTCTTAACCTTGCCATTATCGCCACCTCTAACCTTTCAGGGCTGGTAACCGCGGCAATCGTTACCAGCCTTATTCACCCATCAAGTTCTCCAATGGCCGTTGCCGGGGTGATCGCGCTCGCCCTGCTGGCCGGGATGGCAACCTCCTTGCTGATCGGATTTATTACCGGGTACATCGTAGCTTTTCTGGGCGTTCACCCGATCCTGGTGACGCTCGGCACTATGACGGCGGTTAAAGGGATCTCGGTTTACGTCACTAATGGTGGGGTCATCGGCGGCTTTCCGGCGGCGATCTTATGGATGGGAAACGGCACCTTGTTGGGCGTTCCCGTGTCCATGATCCTTTTCATCTTCTGCGCGGTCGTGATTGCACTGATCATGACCCACACACCTTTTGGCGTAGCTGTGCGCCTGATTGGTTCGAATGAAAAGGCCACCCGTTACTCGGGCGTAGCCACCAATTGGATGCTGGTGGGGGTTTACGTCTTGTCGAGCCTGCTTTGCTGGATGGCCTCGATCATCATGATGGCACGATTTAACTCCGCGCGCGCGGGCTACGCAGAATCCTACCTGCTCATCACCATCCTGGCGGCGGTGCTTGGCGGAGTTGATCCCAACGGCGGCTTCGGCCGAGTTCTGGGACTTTTTCTGTCGTTAATCTTGCTTCAGGAGATCTCCACTGGGTTTAACCTGCTGGGCTTCAGCCCGCATCTGACTGAGGCCATCTGGGGCGCCACCATGCTCTTCGCCATTTTTATCGCCCTTCTGCGCAACCAATGGAGCTTGCGGCTATGGAGAAGCAAAACAGCCCAATAATGGTTGGAATAATCCTGATCTATGAATAGATTAGCTTTGTTCGCAACTTTGCTTCTCACTCTTGCTCCGCTCAGCAGCGTTTCTGCCCAAACCGCGAAGAAGCACAAAATCGGGGCGCTGACTAAAAGCTTAGCAAACCCTTACTTTCTGCAGATGAAGCAGGGATACGACTACGCGGAGAAGAAGCTCGGCGTAGACGTGGTGTTCGGCAGCACTCCGAAGGAAGAAGAGGACGTGGAACAACTCAACATCTTGCAGAGCTGGTTGGCGGAAGGCAGTTTGGAGGGTTACGTGGTTACCCCGTTTCGGGCGACTTCCCTCAACAGCGTCTTGACCAGGATTAGTCGCAAAAACCTTCCGATCATTAACATCGACGAGCTCATCCCGGAGGAGACGGCCAAGGCAGATGACATCAAAATCGTTGCCAGGATTGCTTCCAACAACGTGGAAGCCGGGATACTGGACGCTCAGCTGGTGTTGAGTTCGGTCCCGAAAGGTTCGGATGTGGCGATCATCGAGGGCGACCCGGGAACGACCAGCAGCACAGAGCGGGTAACGGGTTTCACCAACGCCGCCAAAGAAGGGGGGCTTAACATCGTCGCAAGCCAACCCGCGAACTGGGATCGCAAAAAGGCCAGCGAGCTCGCGACGAACATGATGGAGGGTGACCACAACCTAAAGGCGATCTTCGTGGCAAACGACGACATGGCGCTGGGCGTAGTGCATGCCACGCAAGCGACGGGCGCGACAGGAAAGATAATCGTAGTGAGTGTGGACGGTACGCCCAACGCCCTTGATGCCCTCAA
>JAFAKL010000057.1 GCA_019235445.1 Verrucomicrobiota bacterium
TCCCGACCTTGTGCTGGCCTTCTGGCAGACCACCGGCGCCCTGGCCCATAAAGTCGGCGAGTGGGCTCGAGAATATCAGGACTAGAGATTTTTTGAATCATGAACAGCACCATCCTTGAAAACCTTGGCATCCGCGTGTCCAACGAAATCCCTCCGAACTTTCGGACGGTGACCAGGCCAATTCCGATCGATGAACTTAGCATCATCGCTTCGATTTGGTCGACGTTATCGCGCACCGAAGCCGTGGCTTCGCTCTCAAAAGGCAAAGTGAGCTTTTGGCGCAGAGCGCTGCCGCCTAAGAGTCGAAACGAAACTGCAGGCAAGTATTGCGTCTACAATCTCGGCGAAGGCCTTCGACCCGAGCTCAGGCCGAGGGTGCGCCGGCGCAGAGGAACGATGTGAGAGCGGCGCTTTGTTTCATAGCGCTTACTGTCAGCGCACAGGGTCAAACCTTCGGCCGAGCTCAGGTCGAGGCCCTCGACGTGCAGCATTCTCTCCTCGACCAGGCCATGAGCTCGAAGCCGTCACCGTTGAGAATTCCTGGGTTCGGTCCACGCTGGAAGCTGCACATTAGCACGACGGTTTTTTGGAGGGGTGAAGCGCCCTCCGCCGGTGATCCGGGCAACCTGTCTTCGGCCTGGGTAAAGGAATGGCGAAGCGATCCGACACTCAACCCTTGGTACGTGGCGCTTCCGTACAACGATGTACAAAATGGCCATACGCGCCCGGAAGCCGTCTCTGTTATCCCGTGGTTCAAGCGCGAATTCGTTCGTGACGGTCAGACAGTTCTCAAAGGGAAATGGGTGGCGATTAGGCACGGTAACAAGGTGTGCTACGCCCAATGGGAAGACGTTGGCCCGTTCCAGGTCGATCACTGGCAGTATGTGTTTGGGAATGAACGGCCTCGACCTAACCGCAACCGAGATGCCGGCTTAGACGTTAGCCCGGCTGTTCAGCAATATCTGGGCATCACCGGAATTGACGTGTGCGATTGGAAGTTTGTCGATCGACCAGCTCCTGGCCCGTGGACCGCATCGCCCGCCTACGTGCGACGCTAGCTTTATGCCTATCAAATTCTACGATTTAGAGCCCGATGGTAAGAATGACTCGCATTATTTGTGCGAGAACGGTGTATGGATCGCAAGGTTCAACGACCTCGCGAAAGCCGGAAGCGGTGTGGGAAAGGTTTATGCGCGATGTGGCGGACGAGCTCAATCGTCGACAGGAGATACACCAACATGAGCGCTAATATCGAGACACCACACAGATGGCCCCAAATAAGCCTGAGGAACGGGCGAAATTGCGTGCCGCCAGGAGAGCGCAGGAACTTCATAACGCCAACCTGGAGCTGGTGCCCAAAGCTTCAGAGAATCAGATAGCTCAGCAATTAATGCTTTTCGACAATAGCAGCGAGTATGGATAAGCCCGAGACGCCAGTTCAGGAAGCGATGTCCCTGATTTCAATAACAGCGATCCTCATCGGGGTCGGCAGTTACGTAGCGTGCCTGCAAAACACTCCCCTCGCCTCTCCTGCGCTTTTTTGGGTCGCTCAGGCAGTTTACCATTGCTTTCCTGCCCTGAACGCCATGGCGGCTCCGCAGATGCCTTACCTGGTCGCTTCTGGGACCGTCGGGTGCGTGTTCTTTGTCCTCACTGTTCCATTCGCGGGCCTGCTCGCCTCGTGGATGGCACAAGCAGGAATCGCCGGAATCGAAAGATCTACGATCAAGCTTCAGAAGGCTCGGACCAAAATCAGAAAACGGAGAAGGGATAGGGATGGCTTTAGCGCCGAATAGCAGAATGAAAACACAACTAATAATGACGATGGGTGGCCGCGGAGGCGTGGGCAAATCCATCGCTCTTCTGGCGATCGCAGATTTCCTACACTGCAGAGGGCAAAAATTCCTTACCACTGACTGCGATACTGAAAACGCGGGCAAGATTAGCTGCTTTGCGCACTGGTTTGAAGGTAAAACGGTCTCGCTGAACCTTCGTAACACGGCTGATTGCGATAGGCTTTTGAGCGGTTCGGCGGCCGCCGGCGCTCCATTCGTCCTGGCCGATCTCCCATCCAATGCGAGCGGCGATATTGCCGCATGGTGGAAGGAAGTTGCGACACTGGAAACCTTACAGGAATTAAACCTCGCTGTCACAGCGATTGGCGTCGTAACTCCTCAAGTGGGATCGGCCGAAAGCGTCTGCGAATGGATGGATACCCTCGGGGCGAATATTCAGTACCTCGTCGCTTTGAATCGACTCTTGAAAGAGCGCGTTGAAAGCCCCGTGCAAGAGGCTTTTGAAGATTGGTTCTCGGTCGACACAACGGGAATACCTCTTCAAACGTTTGAGATTCCACATCTTTACGATGAGGCGATGGAGGCCCTGACCAGATCCGGCGAATTACCATCCAAAGCAGTCAAAGGCACTGAGCTGTTCGTACTCATGCGCAGCCGGGTCAAGGCGTGGATTGAGCGAATCCACTCACAACTCGACAAGCTCGGCATTTTCTTTCCGGACAAAGCGCGACAAATGGCGGAAGCGAAATGAGCGCTGTTCCCAGCAACGGAGACCGCGAGCCGTCCAAGTACGAAAGAGCGGCCGCGCTGCTTTCACCTGAAGCGCGCGAGGCGTTGATTGCGGTTAGTGCGCGAGTTGGAATCAGCGAGGATGATCCTCTTTATTCCGTCCTCCTGGCCCAGAGCGAACTTTTTCGCGAATGTATGCCGGCCCAGCAACACATGCGGCAAGCCGGCCTAGATGTGTCGCACTTGACGATCGCTGTTAAGGAGCTCACGAAGCGTTGCGATGCGATATCCGACACGATGACCAGGGTTGAAGACGTGACTCGCAAGAACGTCCGGATAGCCTTGTTATTTGCGCTCGTCGCCGGAATGGTCCTGATGTTCCTGTGCTTGCTAGCAGTCGACTGGATGACCGGCGGGTTCCGCATTCTGGTCAGTTTGCGGGGTTAACGAATGATTTGATCGTCACTGAAGAGTGGCTTTTGCGCCTTTGGTTTCCGTGTCCTTATGTCGCGCTGGTACTTCTCGCCGATGCTGCTAGCCGGTGGCGCCGCATCTGTTAGCGCCGCAGGGCTTATAGGCGTCGGTTCAAAGCCTAGCGGCAGACGTCCTTTCACTTTTGTTTTGAAAAAGGAATGAACTCCTTGAGCCGTACAATCGACACCGTATTTATTTGTAAGTTCAAGCGAGATTTCCACCCAGGTCTGTCGCTGCCGGCGAGCGCTGCTAATCACTTCGAAATAGGGCTCCAGTTTGGACCGGAACGGTTTTCCTCCACCTTTGTTTTTTTGCATTGGGATGCGCCTAAAAATAAATTTTTCTCAAGGCTTTTCAAGACTTTTTAAGGACTTGTAAAGACTTGTAAACGGATGTTCGACTAACATGGACTTAAAAGCTTTGAAGAGCGTTGATGAAATTAGGGTTTGGAGGCCTCTTTTCTTCGTTAACCCGATAGGGTTAAGGGGACACGCCTGCATAGAAAATCTTTAGGTTAGAAATTGGTCCGAACAACACGACGGTAAACCAAGGAACATGCTGAGAATAACGCGATCGTACTCGCCGAAGTCCGCAGAGCAGTATTTCGACGTTTCGTTGAAGACGAGCGACTACTATGTGAAGCAAGCTGGGGTGTGGGGAGGCCGGGGAGCGGAGATGCTTGGGCTCGAGGGTGAGGTGTCGCGCAAGGATTTCGTCTCGGTAGCGAGCAACCTGAAGCCCGGGGGCAAAGAACGGCTGACGCAGCGGACAAATACGACCCGAAAAGAAACCCGGGTGGTAAAGGGAAACGAAACGGTTGCTCAGGTGGAAGTGGTCCCAAATCGGCGGGCTGGCTACGATTTCACGTTCAGCGTTCCAAAGTCGGTGTCGGTGTACCTGGCGCTCAATGACGACAAAGAACTCGAGCGCATGATTGCCGAGGCGCTGCAGGAGGCGATGCAGGAGATAGAGAAGCGCATGGAGGTCCGGGTGCGCAAGGGATACGTGGAAGAGGATCGCGTCAGTCCGAACTTGGTTTACGCATACTTCGTTCACACCGAAACGCGTCCCATCGACGGGATACCCGACCCGCACTATCACATCCATGTGTTCGTGATGAATGCGACCCACGACGAGGTCGAGAAGGAATGGAAAGCGATTCAGGTTGGCAATACGTGCGGAGACCGGCCGTTTTACGAAGCATACTTTGACGACGCGCTTGCGCGAAGGATGGATGCGGCCGGTTACGGGATTCGCAGAACCGAAAACTTCTTTGAATTGGCGAGCGTGAACCGTGAGCTCGTCGAGAAGTTCAGCAAGCGCACGAAGCAGATTGAAGAGTTTGCTCGGGAGAATTACGTCGTACTTGAGGCCAAGGCCCGGGCTCTAATGAAGGCAACTAGGATGGCCTTTGATGACGCTTTTGCTCAGGTGGTGTCAGAGATTGGAAGGAAAACACGGAAAAAGAAAGAGGCTGTCGTTCATTCCAACAGAGCGGATTTGGTCTCACACTGGCGCACAGAGATGACGCCAGAAGAGCTCGAGTCGTTGCGGCCCGAGCGCGTCAAAAGCACATCATCACAGAACCTGCTAGAGGTGGCGCCGGCGAAAGAGTTGGCGATTCGGCACCTTTTCGAGCAGGTCTCGGTTAGGCGCGAGTTGCACGTTGCCGCCATGCTTCTCCGCCGCGGATTGGCCCGGGTGTCGTTGGCAGACGCTCTGGGATGGTCGAAGTCCGATCCACGGTTTACTTGGCCGGATCCAAGCGGGCGTCTGGTCTCAACACGCGAGGTGCGAGACGCAGAAACCCGTATGATTCAGGTTGCGGCCGAGGGCCAAGGCAAACATGAGGCGCTTGGATTGAATAAAGAGTGGGCTATTCGTCATCCGCTGATACAAAGCAGCGAAGAGCAGAGTAACGCAGTCCATCACGTTCTCAGGTCTACGGACTTGGTCACTTCTTTCAGGGGGCCTGCTGGCGCGGGCAAGACGGAGTTGATGACCGAAGCGGTAACGGCGATCGAAACGCTTTCCCGCAAACGCGTCATGGTCTTGGCGCCATCCTCGCCGTCGGTTGAAGTGCTGAAAGGACAGGGATTTTCGAAAGCAGATACCTTGCAGCAATTCCAGATGAATCCGGGTTTGCAGGCCGCGATTAAAGGCCAGGTGCTCTGGGTGGACGAGGCCGGTTTTCTGTCTGTGAGGCAAATGCTTGAGATTCAGGAATTCGCAAAAGAGCACGATTGCCGGCTGATTCTAACCGGAGATACCAATCAGCATCACAGCGTGGAAAGGGGTGACGCGCTCCGGATCCTCGAAGAGTCGGGCGTTATCTTTCAAGCGCTCGTCACTAAAAGCTATCGGCAGCGCGTTCCGGAATTGCGCGAAGCGATCGAGGATTTGAGCAAGGGAAAGACAGGGGAGGGCTTTGATAAACTCGAGAGGTTTGGCGTGATTCAAGAATTAGGCGACGAAGAGGTTCGATTGTCTGCGATAGCCGCCAAACAGATGCAGGCCTGGAAAGCCCACAAGTCCTCTTTGATTATTGCACCGACACATGGTGAATGCAGAGCGATCGCGGACGTTGTTCGCAAGGCGATGAAACAGGAGGGGATGTTGTCTGAGGTCGAACATTGCATTAACCGGCTGCAACGATTGAATCTAACTGATTCTCAGCAACGGGACGCGGCAACCTACGAGCCTGGCCAGGTTATCGAGTTTCACCGAATGGCCAAGGGAGTCGTACGGGACGGGATCAAGGAAAAACGATTTAAGAGCGGCGAGCAATGGCAAGTACTTCGGCGCGAAAACGAGGCTGTGATAATCGGCAGATCCGGAATCGAAAAGGCGTTGCCTCTGGAGCAAGCTACAAGGTTCAGCGTTTTCGAACGTGAAACGTTCAACGTTGCGGCTGGCGATTTAGTGCGTTTCACTAAGAATCTCAGGCATCGAGGCCAGCGTTTCCTCAACAACGAGCTTCGCAAGGTCGTTTCGGTCGACAACGACAAGGTTACGTTCGACCGTGGCGCAGAGCTTCACCTTGGCGGTGCGGGTCTCCATATTGATCAGGGGATAGCGATCACCAGCCACGCGAGTCAGGGCAAGACCGTCGATGAGGTGATTGTCAGCGTTCCTGTGCGATCGTTCAGCCAGGCTAACGAGGCGCAGTTCTATGTTTCCATGAGCCGGGCGCGCTACGCCATGCACCTTTTTACCGATTCGAAGGTGGCGCTGCGGGAAGCAGTCATGCGGCCGAGTAAACGGCTTTCATTCTTTGAGATGCTCCAGGGTGTGCAGCGAGAGAATGCGCTACGGGCTGAATTGCAGAAGCAATGCGAGAATGAACAAGCGAAGGAACAGGACAAAGGAAGAGAAACATGAGCAATCTTATTTGCCGAAAAGATGGAGAGCGTTGGTGGGACGACAAACAGGTCTATGAGGACGGGGGTTTCTTCCTCATAAGCAAGGGACCTTTGAGCGTTGACGGGTGCAGGTGCGATTTCTGCGGCACTAGCTTACAGGTCGGCGAAGACGCATTTTTGCAGGAAATGATGATGCGTCCTGAGCTCTTGCAGTGCTCGCAAGCCGCGAACTATTTTGCCCTCAATGACGTCGAGTGCCGGGTCTGCGGCCTACCTGAGAGCGATCTTTTTGTCGAAGTCTTGTTCCCGCCCGCTGACAGTTTTGACGGACATTTTGAGTACGTGGAAGACATTTACAGGCGCGTGCAGCACGCCTGGCGACGGAACAGCGAGCAGGAAGTGGGAGATACGTTAAGCTTGCTGATCGACCAAGACGATCCCTTAAGGAACGATTGGAGAATTTTGTGTGAAGAGAAAGGTCGATTGTTTCCAAGGGAGGTTCTTTGAGCGACTACCGCCGATCCCCGAGCCTTAGAGAGCAGTATTCGCAAAACTCTTCCCCGTGCTGGCGTCCCGATGCGGAGTCAATCGTGCGTTTTTGGATGGATGACGGCATGTGCGTCGGCATTCCTTTCTTTTCGGTCGCGGGCTGTTTGTTTCATCCGAATGAACAGGCTTTGTCCATCGCGTTGCACGGGCGCTCGATCATCATCGTCGGCCCTAAAACAGAGGCGTTCTTTGACGCCTTTTGCAAACAGCGGGCCACGCAGATACGAGCAGATGGGGTCGACATTGTGAGCGTGCGATTTATCCTGGACGGAATGCCGGCCGAGCAGTCCGCGCAAGCTCAGGAAGCGGTTGTACCGGACCCTAGAGAGGAGTAAATCTGGGCGCGCCCCGCTATCTAGTGTTCTGTTGCTGAAATGACTAGACACATGCTTACGCG
>JAFAKL010000142.1 GCA_019235445.1 Verrucomicrobiota bacterium
CCATGAATCCGAATGGTCTTCGTACTTCCAAACCAGGTTAGGGCAGTATCGCGAGTGACGTCGGTATCCCGATCGACCACGACGAGTTCCAGCGTCGTCTTCGTCTGCTCGAAAACCGCGGCTTCATTCACAGAAATTTTGGGCTGCAGTTGAAAAAGGTCGACAAAGGTGTCCCGGATCTTGCGAGCATCCACCAAGGCCTGATTGGAGGCCGCATCCATCATCCGTGCAGGCCAGGAAATCACCTGGTCGATCACCAATTTGCCGGCAAGGATGAGCAACAGAACAACCGACAAAAAGGTCAAGAATATTGGAACAGTTCGGTGGCGCATTTCTTTAAAATTACAGCCCCCCGTATCCGCTGGATACGAAGGGCTGCTGTTCCCCCCAGAACAATCCGTAAAAATAGAATCCTGGATTATCCTCCAAGGTGGAGGTGAATTCAAATAATAATTTTTAATTATTTAACCGGTCGGTCAATTCCTTTCCAGAAGCCAAATCTTGCCGCCCCCGTTGGTATTACGCACGCCCGGTGATCCCGGTTGCAAGGAGTGGCAATTTGTATTGAACCCTGGGCGGTTTCAGGTCCCAATGAGAGACAGGCGCCACGATCGCTTAACCAAGCCAGACCAAATGCAAACGATAGTTATCGGTCACAGAAATCCCGACATGGATGCAATCTGTTCGGCAATAGCTTACGCCGAACTGAAACGGAAATTGGGAACAGAGAACGTTATAGCCGCCAGAGCAGGAAACACCAATGAACGAATTGACTTGGTCCTGCACAAGTTTAGGGTGCCGGCTCCCGAGTTCATGAGCGACGTCTCCCCAAAAGTCGCGGACGTAATGGAAACGCAGATCATTTCGGTCGCTCATGATTCGTCGATCTATCACGCCATGAATTCGATCGAGCAAAAGCGGATTCGCGGTTTACCCGTGGTGGATGCGAACAATCGCTGTCTCGGATTGCTTTCCGGCTGGAAGGTGAGCCAGTATCTCTTCCCGCAAAGGGAGAATGCCCCCGCTTCGCGCGAAATCCTGGCCTCGATTTCCGATATCGCGCATTCGTTCGACGGCGAATTCGTTGTCGGCGAACCCAAAGACAGCCCGCAAAAGGTTATCCTGATGGTAGCAGCCATGAGCCTGCCCTCTTTCCGTGAACGATTGCGAAGCTATCAGCTGGAAGAAACGATCGTCTTTGTCGGGGACCGAGAAGAAATCCAATTGGAGGCCATTGCGAACAAGGCGCTTGCCCTGGTTATCACCGGTGGGATGGGACTTTCGGCCAAAGTCCGTTCCTCGGCAAAGGCGGCAGGAGTCCGTCTTCTGTCGAGCAGACATGATACTGCGACAACGGTTTTGCTGGCGCGCGGGGCGGCCAAGATCGTTCCGATGATCGAACCGCAATTTACAAGCTTATCTCCCGCCACCACCTTGAGATCCGCTCGCCATGTGGTGGCCGATTCCTCGGAATATGTATTTCCCATTCTGGAGAGCGACAAAAGCCTGGTTGGCATTCTGACCAAAAGCGATTTCATCAAGCCAATCCCCCGGCAACTGATCCTGGTGGACCACAATGAACTTTCGCAAGCCGTGAAAGGTGCTGACGAGCTACAGATCATCGAAGTGCTGGATCACCATCGATTGGGCAACTTCAGTACGGATATCCCGATCTTGTTTTGGAATAATCCGGTGGGCTCTACCAGTACACTCGTCGCGTTGTCATACCAGCAGCACGGGATCGAGATCGAAGGGCCAATCGCCGGGTTGCTTATGGCCGGCCTCATCTCGGACACGCTCAACCTTTCCTCGCCAACAGCTACTGCAATTGATGCCAAGGTGCTCGAGAATCTCAGTGCGATTGTCGGGATTGAACCGGCCAAGCTCGCCGAAAGCATCTTTGCCGTAGGCTCGCCATTATTAACCCTGGCACCTGACGAAGTCATTCTGGCGGATTGTAAAGATTACTCCGAAGAGGGCTACGGGTTCAGCGTTTCGCAAATAGAGGAGTTGGGCTTCGCCCATTTTTACGCCAAGCAGAAGAGCCTCTTCGAGGCGCTGGAAGCCTATCGCTCAAAGGGGGGAAGCTATTTCGCCGGGCTGCTCGTTACTGATGTGAATACTCAGAACTCGCTCCTGGTGCTTTCCGCGCCACCGGAGTTTCTGGATACCATCACCTACCCCAGATTGGGGCCCAATCTGTTTGAGCTTAACAATGTCGTCTCACGAAAGAAGCAACTCGTGCCCTATCTATTGGATTGTCTGCACAAGGTTCATGCGACGGTAGCTTGACTCTCGTGAATACACGCAGAGTACGAAGCTGGCTCTGGATCTCGCCGGACGAGCGAAATAAGCCAGTCCCCTGGCAAGTCGTATGCCTGAACTGGGCGCTGGCCTTTTTCCTGTTGGCTCTGGTCTGCTTTTTCTCGTTCGCCCAACTCCGCTACAATTGGAATTGGGTCACGGTCGCAGCATATAGCAATTTCTTCTGGCGCGGTTGGTGGAATACTCTCAAGATCTCGGTGCTAGCCTTAGTCCTGAGTACTTTCATCGGCTTGCTCGCCGCCCTGGCCAGGAACTCGGGATTGCTCGTGCTGCGCGCTTTGAGCCGGCTCTATGTGGAACTCGTCCGGGGCACTCCGCTTCTAGTTCAGATTTCTTTTGCTTTTTATGTAGTCGCGGATGCCTTCAGGTTCCAGGACCGGTTTGCGGTCGGCATATTAACCTTATCTCTTTTCTCCGGCGCCTTCATCAGCGAAATCATCCGCGGGGGAATTGAGAGTATCGGGGCCTCCCAGCTCGAATCGGCGCGGGCAATTGGGCTTACCAGATGGCAAACTTATCGGTATGTGATCTTTCCCCAGGCGATCCGGGTGATCCTGCCGGCGCTGGCCGGGATGTTCGCAAATCTAATCAAGGACTCTTCGTTGCTCTCGGTAATTTCCATTGAGGAGTTTACTTGGAACGCGCAACAGGTTTCGGCATTAACCTACAGCAATTTCGAATGTTATATTCCCCTCGCAATTGGGTATCTGGTGCTCACTCTGCCAATTACCCTCTGGACGCGGTGGCTCGAAAAACGGACTCGCTATGAGACTTAGGGCGACGAACCTGTGTAAATCCTTTGGCCGGCAGGTCGTTTTAAAGGATGTCCGTCTGGATTTGGATCAGGTTCACACCCTGGCATTCATTGGACCCTCTGGCGGAGGCAAGTCGACCCTGCTGCGCATCATCGCGGGATTGGAGAACCCGGATAAAGGCACGCTTTCCTTGGATGATCGGGAAATTGTTTTCAATGAAAAGGCGTTAATGGCGCACCGGCGAACGGTTGGCACCGTTTTTCAGGCATTCAATCTTTTCCCTCACTTGACTGCGCTGCAGAATATCACCCTGCCGCTGGAGAAAGTGCATCACCACTCTCCGGTCGAAGCCCGTCAGGTCGCCGAAACCATTCTTGAACGTTTTGGGCTCTCGGAGCACGGTCACAAAACGCCGGCGCAATTGTCGGGGGGACAAAGGCAACGTGTGGCCATTGCGAGAGCGATCTCCATCAAACCGAAGTTGCTCCTGTTCGACGAACCGACTTCCGCTCTTGATCCTGAGATGACCGCCGAAGTTCTCGAAGTAATTGAAGAGTTGCGGGCAGAAGGACGTGACTTGGTCCTGGTGACGCATCAAATGGGATTTGCGCATCGCGTGGCCGACCAGATTGCTCTTCTTAGCTGCGGCCAGATCATCGAGTGGGGTCCACCGAAACAAGTGCTTGATCATCCTCAGTCGGAGACGGCTCGGCAATTTCTGGCGAAGATCTTGAAATATTGAGGGGAAGAATTCAGGAATCAGAATTCAGGAGTCAGGAGTCAGGAGTGAAGAGGTCGATGAGAGAACGAGGTCGATTAAGGATGTGTTAGCCTTGACCGGAGACCCTGCGATCTCGCGCCAGGCTTCCTTCTGCCGACGGAGGGGATCGAACCCACACTCACTTGCGTGAACTGGATTTTGAGTCCAGCGCGTCTGCCAATTCCGCCACGTCGGCTTTCGTGAGGAGGCAATTAGTAGTCAGTTTGCGGCGAAACGCAAGTCGGAACGGAGGCAGGAGTTGGTAACTGAGTCAAGCCGGCGTCCTCGGCGTTTACTCCTGTACTCCTGAACTTCTGTCTCCTGCCTCTCGGATCTGCTCCAGCGCCCAGGAAGCATGTTCGGCAATGAGAGGATCGGGGTCGCGAGCGAGCTGCTTCAATACCGGTACATCCTCGCTGGTTCCTACATTGCCCAAGGCGACACAAACGTTGCGGACGAAGCGCGCTCTTTTGATGCGTTTCACGGGAGAGTCCCGGAAGAGCGCACGAAATTCGTCGTCGCTTAGAACGGCGAGCTGACGCAAAGTTAGTATCTCAAGCTGGGCCGGAAGTTGGAACCTTATCTCAATGGTTTTTTGGGCAAACCGGTTCCAAGGACAGACATCCAGGCAATCGTCACAACCGTAGATTCTGTCACCCATCGCAGACCTGAACTCAACGGGGATAGGGCCCTTGTTCTCAATCGTGAGGTAGGAGATGCACCGGCGCGCATCCAGCTGGTAGGGGTGGCGAAGAGCGCGAGTGGGACAGATGTCAATACACCGGGTACAGGAGCCGCACCGGTTCTTAGCGGGCGGATCTGCTTCAAAATCGAGGGTAGTGAGGATAACGCCGAGGAAAAACCAGGTGCCCAGACGCTCATTCAGACACATAGTGCTCTTGCCTTGCCACGACAGGCCCGCTGTCGCGGCAAAGTCACGCTCCAGGACTGGACCCGTATCGACATAACACTTTTGCCGTCCGCCGTTGTTCCGAAGGAAAACGTCAATTGGAGTCATTTTCTCCAGCATGACGCTGTGATAATCGGCTCCCCACGCGTATCGGGCGATTGTCCCTTTGAGCCGGCGAGGAGTGGGGCCTTGAAAATAGTTCATGGCCAGCACGAGCACCGTTTTGGCGTCAGCCAAAATTTGAGCCGGGTCAGCGCGCCGCACCGGGTCGCGACCTAGCCAGGTCATATCCGCATGGTTGCCCGCTTCCAGCCAGGAAAAATAGGCGGCGGCATGAGAAGCTTGAACAGCTCTGGCGAACCGACAATCATCGAATCCTTGCTCCTTTGCGAGCGTTCTAATAATGGTCTTCATGGCGGTCAGGCGACCAGACGCGTATTGCCTCTACCACGCGATCTGCTACCTGCTGGTGGGTCAATCCAGATGTGTCAACAGTAAGGTCGGCCACCGCTCCGTACAATGGAGAGCGTGCCGCCATCAGATTGCTGATGGTAAGCCTCGGATTCTCCGTCTGCAGCAATGGACGGTTCTGGTTCCGGGAGACTCGCTCCCAGATGATCTCCTCGCTCGCCGTCAGCCAGAGAACGACCCCGAGCGCACGAAGCAGGGGAAGGTTGCGGGGCTGCAGCACGATTCCGCCGCCGGTGGCGATGACAAACTGGAGAGAATTTTGTAGATCTTGCAGTGCCCGGTTTTCCTCGTCCCGAAAGACAGGTTCCCCGAATGCGGTAAAGATATCGAGAATCGATTTTTTGTACCGCTGACGGATGGTCGCGTCAGTATCGACGAAGCGAAATGCCCAGCGGCGAGCGATCTCCCTTCCGACCGAAGACTTACCGGACCCCATGAAACCGACCAGAACCAAATTGCGGACGGAATGAGGGAGATGCATAGCCGCCACAGCTTTGACGCACTAGCCGCAACGGGCAATGAGTAAATTTGATACTTAGACCCTTACTACGTTTCGCGCCTTTGCTCCTTTTTCGTCCTGGTACAATTCGTACTGTACAATCTCGCCTTCATTCAGGGTTTTAAATCCATCCGCTTGAATCACGGAGAAATGAACAAAGACGTCGGTCGGAACTTCTGGATCAACGATGAACCCGAAGCCTTTCTTTTCGTTAAACCACTTCACTGTGCCTTTAGCCATAGGATCGACAGAACGAGCCAACCAATCGGATCCGAACTCCCACCAAGCAGCAGAACTTTCCTCCAACTTAGCGTTTGGCTCGAAAAGGCCACCAGTATAGGGAGGCTGCACGAAAAACGTCAAGAGGAATGCAACACGATTATTTCCAGTGGGATACATCTTGCCTTCTTTTGTCCGATCGCTTTGCTTTTGTTATGTCCGAAACGTGCTTAGTCGCCGTTATTATGGGGAGCAAATCCGATTGGTCAACAATGCACCATACGGCAAATCTGCTTCGGGAATTCGGGGTGGCGAGTGTCTCAAGGATTATTTCCGCCCATCGGACTCCCGACCTGTTAGTCGAGTTTGCCACGCATGCCGCGGAGGAAGGGTTGCAGGTGGTCATTGCCGGCGCCGGCGGTGCCGCGCATTTACCAGGAATGCTTGCGGCGCATACTCACCTTCCGGTTCTCGGGGTCCCTATCGAGAGCAGAGTGTTAAAGGGAGTCGATTCACTCCTTTCTATTGTTCAGATGCCGGCCGGGATTCCGGTCCCCACACTAGCTATCGGCGAAGCCGGCGCCAAGAATGCCGCTTTGTCCGCAGTCAGTATTCTGGCCCTGCATAATGTCCAATTGCGAGAAAAGCTGATCGAATACAGGCGCCAACAGACAGAGATGGTGTTGAAAGCAAGGCTCGAATGAGTTGCTCCCAGGCGGCACAGCAACATGAATACCGTGATTCTGGATGCTCAAACGGACTCTTCAGCAAGCGTGGCTGCGGCCGTTGGAATCCTTCGCGAAAAAGGGCTTGTTGCCCTTCCCACGGAAACTGTCTACGGCCTCGCGGGGGATGCGCTCGCACCGGAAGCGGTGGCAAAGATATTTGAGACGAAGGAACGGCCCTCCTTTGATCCGCTGATCGTTCACATAGAGAATAAAGAGTGGCTCGCCAGACTCACGCGTTTTCCTGAAAACGCGAAACCGGTTCTGCAATTGTTGATTGATCGATTTTGGCCGGGACCCTTAACCATCTTATTTCCCAAATCTGAGCTGGTGGCTGACTTGGTTACAGCCGGACTCGACGAGGTAGCTATAAGAATGTCGCGGCACCTCGTTTTTGCCGGGGTTCTCAGGGCGTTCGGAAAACCCCTGGCCGCTCCGAGCGCAAACCGCTTCGGGCGGGTGAGTCCGACGCGGGCAGAACATGTCTTGGACGAATTGGGCGGACGGATTCCGCTGATCCTGGATGCAGGTCCAGCCCCGATCGGCCTGGAATCCACAGTCATTCGAGTCACTATCGATAAGATTGAAATTCTGCGTCACGGCGCGATCAGCGAAGAAGACCTGGCCAAGATTGCGCCCACAGGAGAGGTAGCCGGGTCGCCAAGAATCGTCGCTCCCGGGCAAACCGCTAGTCATTATGCTCCGGACAAAATTGTCGAGCTCTTTGATCCGCAAGCCATCGACACTGATTCACGGAAAGACGCTCTCATCTGTTGGGGTCCAATCCAGTACGCTAAGGAGTTTTCCACCGTTCGCTCTCTGAGCGAGACGCGCGACCTGCGGGTGGCCGCCCAACGATTGTTCAGCCTATTACGAGAACTGGACCGATCCAATGTCCGGAGAATCATGGTCGAACCTGTCCCGGATATTGGACTCGGGAAGGCGATCATGAACCGGATTCGACGAGCGACCGCGCCGCGGGGCGGGGCTGGAAGATAGGCAGCTCGCCTGGAAATTAGCTCGTTATGCACATCCGGCAATCACAAGTGTAATTTCGCCTTTGGGCGGATGCGCGGCGTAGTGGGTGAGGATCCCGCTCGCTTCGCCGCGGCGGTAATCTTCGAATTGTTTGGTAAGTTCTCGAGCCACACAGATCAAACGCGTGGGTTCCTCCCTGGCCACAATTTCTAAAGATCGAATGATTCGGTAGGGCGATTCAAAGTATATCGATGTGACCCCCCGAGCCAAGGCATCAAGAAGTTCCTTTTTCCGCTGCCCGCTTTTGACTGGAAGGAAGCCGCCGAAGTAAAATTTGTCCGTTGGCAATCCGGAACCTACCAGTGCAGTCAGAACTGCGGACGGGCCTGGGATGACCTCGACTCGGATCCCGCTTTCGATGCACGCCTGAACGATTCGATACCCCGGATCCGAGATGGAGGGCATGCCCGCGTCAGTAATCACAGCAATTTTTTCGCCGGCGCGCATCTTTTCGATCAGTTCGCTGGTCCGCCTGGCTTCATTGTGCTCATGATAGCTCACCAGCGGTTTGCTGATTTCAAACCGCTTCAGCAGGATGGACGAGCGCCTCGTATCCTCGGCGGCAATCAGAGTGACCTCCTTCAAGACAGCGAGGGCGCGGAGCGAAATGTCGTTCAAATTGCCGATCGGAGATCCGACTAAGTAGAGCATCCGAAAAAGCTCACCACCCCTCTGAAAGAAAGCTCACAAATTGGACGGCGGCATCCTGGATGGCAAGGGGTATTGCTTCGCGTTCCTGAGTGAATATATCGTTTCCGACGAAGAAATTGGTGTCTCCTTCAATGTTCCTTTGAGCCATAAGCTGAGCCGTATTCGGTCGCTCGATCCGGAAATTAATCGTTACTCGCAGGTTGAACTCGGCAGACGCGAGGACATTGCCTTGCAGGGATCGCGCTTTGGTGCGTTCCACCGAAGAGATCGTTCCGACCACCACTGCATCAGCTTGATCGGTTCCTGTGACCTGGTAGGTTCCATCTTGCTGGATCTGTTTGATCACCGTCGTAGTCGCTAAGGCATCAATATCGGGTGTGACGGTCGTATTTCTAAAAATCGGAACAGCGATCCGGCTCACCCCCCTCATGTAAGTTGGCGGTGTTGGACCAAGAGTATAGCCGGCGCACCCAGTCAGGCACCCTAACAGCAGGAAAAGGATTTGTTTGACTGTGGAGCGACCCATCACTGGGATGGAAGCGCGGATTCTACCGGAGTCGGCGTCACGTTAGGAGCAGTCCCCGTCGGCTTTTGCTCTGGGGCGGGCTGGTCCAAGTTCGGCGCCGGGGGGGTGGCGGGAGTTGGAGCCGGCGATGGCGCTGGAGGCGGCGGACCGACGAAATCCGGCCGTCTGGCCGTATCAGCTTGCGCCTGAAGCCGGTGCTGATCGCCGACCTGTGCAGTTCCGGTTCCTTTCGCTCCGATTTGAAGAGCGGCGTCACCGACTTTGGACCGGATCTGGTCCATGCGCTGCTTTGCTCTTGTCGCCTGGGGCGAGGCAGGCTGCTGCTCAACGACCTCGTTGTAGTAAACATAAGCAGCCTTGTAGTTTTTTTGCTTATCGTAAAATTGGGCGATCGTGTATGAATTCTCGGTCTTGCGGCCCTGCAAGGCCTTGATGTTATCTTGGGCCTGCGGTGCTTTCTCGCTGTTGGGGTATCGCAGAAGGAAGTCTTCGAAAGCCTCTTGAGCTCGGACCGCGGCGGTCTGATCGTACCCAGTCTCCCGGCTTGCCTGAAAATAGACGTAGCCGATTTGGTACATGGCATTCGGGGCAACGTCGCTGCTCGGATAGCGATCCACGACCTGCTGATAGGCATTGACCGTGGCGGTGATTGAACCGCTTTTTTCAAGAGCTTGACCGATTCCATATTGGGCTAAGGGTGCGACCCGGCTGTAGGGCGCATTGACCACGATCTTCTGGAACATCTCCTGAGCCTTTGCCATGGAGGGCAGGGTTGGTACACCGTAGATATCGACCCGTTTTCCATCCAGATATACCTTTCCAATAGTATATTGGGCCTGCAACGCAGCCTCGAATTCGGAGCTCCTGGGATATTTCTGAACCAAGGCCTGGTACTCGTAAAACGCCTGCTGCAGTTTGCCGTCTTTTTCGAGCATCTGGCCCGATTTGAACTGAGCCTCTGACGCAATATCAGAACGGGGAAATCGATGTACCACGAGCCGGTAGGAGGCGCCGGCGCGTTTGTAGTCGCCATCCGCCTCGTAGCGTTGAGCGAGTTTGAACTGTTCTTCGGCGTTTTTCTTAATCTCGATATCGCTCAGATCTCCCGTGTTAAAGCCTTCACCCTCCCGATAAATGATCGGGGCGGGAGCGCGGTGGGGGAAAGAGAGCAGCGCCAACATCGTCAGCGGGAGGACAAACCGCAGCGTTCTATTCATAAAATGCCGAGAATAGTTCCGCTGACAAAGCACGTCAAGGAGGAGACTCGCCCGGAACTGTCTGTGTCTCGGACGCACTGGCGGACCAGCATCTCAAGAAAGGTGGTGGATGTGCTGCGCCTCATCTGTGAATTCAGCGATAGAGTCAGAAGATCAACAATCCTTTGCTAACCTTTCGGGCCACGATCTGACCGGAGGCCGTGATAGTGAGCGATATTTCAATTTTGGTCGAATTCCCATAGTACGATTTCACCCTGTAGACTGCCTGGCCGTAGAGCGCGTCCAACTTGATCCACTTGATGAGCCCTCGCCTGGTTTCTTTACGGATAGTTTTCTGCACCGCGGGAGGGACGTCTTCAATGACCAGGCTTTCATCAATGTCAAGGAGCTGACCTCGGGGGCCCAGCTTAATCGAACCCAAATGCACATTTCGAAAATAGGTGCAGTTGTAGGCCCTTCGGTATATGCGGTCTTCGCTCACCGTTGCTTCAATGAGCTGGGCGCCCGGGGCATAATATTGGACCGCTTCTCTGACGAGCCCTGGAACAGCTGAAATCGGAATAGTGTCGCTCGCATAGCTGGAAGACCAAGCGCAAAAGAGGAGCAACGCCATAAGCCCGTATTTGCCCATAACTCTCATCTACGAAGTAACGGACCAACTCGAAAATCCGGATTCGAACCAAGGACCGGCGCTCCATTGGCCGGCGACGAAAAGAAAAGGCTGGCCCCGAGTTTCACCGGCCCAGCCTGAGAATTTACAATCGCCATTCGCTAGCAACGTTGCAAACGGATGGGCGAAGCCCTGGCATAGCGGACTAGGGTTTCTCGTTCTTTGCGGGTTTATCTCCTTCCTTCATCGCATCTGCTTCACTCATGTATTTGCCTTGCTTGGTCTTGCCGTACCACTTCGAGCCCTCCTTATGGAAGACGTGAGTTTCAGTGTTCACCCAGACCTGGCCATTTCCGCCTCCCGGAGCTTGTGCCGCCTGAGGTCTAGGCGCCTGATGTTTCTTCGCAGGAAGAGACGCAGTCGCGGCTGGTGTGGCGGCGGGAGTCGCCGCCGCATTGCCGGTCTCCGCAGGGCTGGCAGTGCTGGCGGCGGCGGCTTTGGTTTTTTTCGAGTGCTTTTTGGCCGGCGTGGCGGAAGCCTCGGGAGTTGGGCTGGGGGTCGTGTCGGCTGCTCGAACCAAAGGGGTCGCCGCCAACACGGTAATTACGATTATAGCAATGAGCGAACGCATGGGAGGACTTCTTAGAATAGATGCTTGCATTTGGCAAGTCTTTCAATCCTTTACCCTTACGGAATGACGAGAGCTTATTTCTGGTCTTTCTCCCCATTTAGCTGAGCAAGTTCAACAGAGCGCTTCTCATTCATCAATTTGCGCCTTCACGATGAAAACAGGTAGCATCACGCGTAGCGCACAGCGCTCTGCCACGGTGGCAGTCACCAGTCAGGTCGAATGTCTTTTCAGGGCGAGCCCCTCAGCCTCAGCGCAACCTCTTTCTCCACATCGAGACTCGATTTTGTGCCGACGTCATTCAGATGCCTCAAGACCCAATCGTCCGCACACTTCCGGCCGACGTCACGCAGTTCATAGACGAAATCCCGTGAGGGGTTCAGCTTGGAAGCGGCCCCGATATTCTCCATGAATCTGTCGTTCCGGATGAGGTGAAAGCGTTTGAGCTTGTATTCGCTCCCTTTGAGGAAGCCCTTGCTCAAAAGCTGATTGATCAGCTCGATCCGGCTCATCTCCAAGACCCAAGACGCGTTAAAGCTCACTTCATTGATGCGGTTGACGATTTGTCGGGGATTCTTCGGCGGGTCACCGGCGACGTCGAGAGGGTCAATGAGAACGGTCAGGAGGTCGTCGGCGCAATCGACCAGCGGGCTCAGCGCGGGGTTGCCTATGTAGCCGCCGTCCCAGTAGTACGCCCCGTCGATCTCGACAGCGCGAAAGAGAGTTGGTAAGCAGGTCGACGCCATCAGCGTCTTCGGCGTGATCTCCCCGGGCTCGGTCCCTCCGGCGCTGAAGATTCGGAGCGACGTCTTGTTCACATTTGTGGCGCAGACAAAAAGTTTCGGTCCCTTGCGGTTGGTCGCGTTCAATCGATCGAGGTCTGGGATGACCTCTTCGATTACCTGGCCGATAACGTTCCCCAACCACGGGTTCCAATAAGGCGAGCAAATCTGCTCGGCCATGCCAAGACCTATCGCCACCGGCGACCAGTCGACGTTCCATCGCTCGGGGGAGTCTTTGGGCAGAAGCATCCGATAAGGCTCGACTGGCCATAGCGATTTGCTGGAGACCGCATCCCACAACGCCTCCAGCAGTCGCTTTGCCTCCTTCGGCCCGTCCATCAAGCCGTAGGCGCACACGGCGCCGGTGAGCGCACCGCCACTGGTGCCGCTAATGGCCGGGATGCTCAGATTTCCTTGTTCCACTTCGTCGAGCAACCGATCGAGCACGCCCCATGTGAACGCGGTGTGAGAGCCGCCACCCTGAAGGCCCAGTCCTATAATTTTGTGTTCGCTTGCCATACGAAAGATCTCCTATCGAGTTTTATATCCTGATCGGAACGTGCCGCTCCAGCAGCGGGGATTTCAAAAGTAGAATGCTTCCACGACCAGACTTAAGCTACTGGTCCAGGGAAAACGATTTGCAAAATTCCAAGTGCATCCGAGTGGATGGCTCAGATTCGCTTCTGGAGCAAACGCTGGGCGACAAGGAAGCAGATCGCAGCGATCAGTGCCGCGCTCGCTGCGACCACGACGGCCAGAGATTGGTGCGGCTTTAAGGCCTGCCACCGATGCAGCAAATCCACGATGAAAACGGAAACTTTCCCAAAGTTCATCTCAATGGTCCTCGAAGAACCTTTTAAGTCCTCTGGTGAGAGGGTATCGTCTTTCCATGAGCCTTGGAGATCGGGCGCTGGCCGGCTTTGAGCGTCGATCGCTGAACGTTTTTCTCCGCTCCAATAGATGATACTTGCTGCCATGAGGCCCAGGACGAGCACTGCAACCCCAACTGTCTTGAGGAATTCCGCGCGGCGTTCCAAGGAGGAACTCTGGGGCGGCAGTTTTTTGTTCACATGCTTGGCTCGAAAATATGCTTGGCAGGAGTCAGAATTCAGGAGCAGTCAGAAAAAGGGAATTCCTGAACTCCTCTCCCCTCTGACTTCCTCGACTTCTGCCTCCTGCCAAATATATCTGCATTTTGGGGACAGGACAGAATGGCGCGAAGATGCCCTCAGGGCGCAAGATTGAGCGTGGGAAAATCCTACAACGAAAGAGCGCAGCCTGTCCCGGAGGGACCAAACGAAAGTAGCTTGGCACGAAGTGCCTGGAAACAAGAGAAAAGTGGACCCGTCCCGGAGGGATGGTTGATCTGCTCACTGGTACACTAGGATGAATTTTGTTTTGGTTTGCGATGCCACCGAGACCGAGGGAAGGCTAATGACATATTGGGAGGAAACCTTGATCAACCGTCCCTGCGGGACTAGACGCGTCTTTTTTTCATTTTCCAGGCACTTCGTGCCAGGCCGCCTTCGCAGACTACGGCGCGCCTCGACAGCCACAGTAAGAAATGCCTGACGTGCGGTCGCGACGTAGGCCTTGCGGAGTCGGGCTACCCTCGTTTTAATCCCTCCGGGATAAAATGCAGCACCGCATCTCCCTGCCGCTGCGATAGCACCTTGAGGCGCATGCGGCGCTTCAGTCCGCCATGCGCCCCAGTGGGGCTAAACACATACCATGCTTCGCATCATGCTCTAGAGTCCTGGGCTCTGGTGTTCACAGCGTGGTTTATG
>JAFAKL010000199.1 GCA_019235445.1 Verrucomicrobiota bacterium
AAATCACGCTTCCTCTGCGCAAAAAAACGGTTCATTCCGTTTCCTCAACTGCCTACCGCTTACAGGGACGGATCAGGAGTTCTGAGGCTAGGCTGAGCTGTTCTGTTTTCGCCCTTCGGGCGATCAGGCCTTCGGCGAGCAAGAGCAAGCGCGGTCCCGCGCTAAACAGACACCCAGGCCTGGGAAAGCTCCATCGAAATCGCCGCTCGTAAGGCAGTCTTTCCGGAATGCGTATGGAGAATGGCACCCGCGCAGCGGGTTGGAGTGGCTGAAAGCGCGACAGAAGAGTGACCGGCACCCAACGTTGCATAGGCTTCCTGTCTGTTCCACGTGGCCTCGCCTCGTCGCCGGCCCGACAGGCAGGATGCCTATACTACTTGAAGCGTACCGGCCGGACGTTGAGCTCGCGAAACGAAGGTACTCGGCCATGGCTTAATCTCGATCCGATTCGCCGGCGGCCAGGCGCTGTTCACGATCGGCTTCTTCATTGCCTTCACTCACCAGTTGCTCCGAAATCGTCACCTGGCTGTCCATCGGCCTCTCCTGCACGCGCCAACCGACCTCCTCCGGCGATTCATTCCAGACCGTGATCTCCGCGGTTCTCGCTGAGACTTCCGGGGCGAGGCTCTCTCCATCGATCTTGTCTGCAGCCTCCAAAATTCGCTCATTAAGAGCGTTGACATCGTTATCGGCCCGCCGTTTCATACGTTTCGTTTTTGACTCTAATATTAAAGCAAACTGAGTCCAATGCATCCTTTGCTGCTTCCTAGTGTACCGTCTCCTAAATCCCTTGGGTTTCGCCGCAGGCCAGTTGGCTGTTTTTCAAGGCGGTCCGAGCCGGACTGGCAGTAACGACGCGCAGATCTAGATCGATACGTAAGGAGCGAGCAACGCGGAAAAACAGCCAACCGGGCGCCGCCCGAAGGGTTGCGTTGAAAATGGGCCAGCGGCTGCGTTGCTCGTCGGAGAAATATCGCTTTAGATAGGCGCCCTTTAACGCCAGTCCGGCTCGGACCGCCTTGCCGGCCGCCCATTGATATCCGCGCCGGAGGCGCCTACCAAACCCTTTCCTGGGCTGCGCCCCATCAGTGTTAACTTATCGCAGCGGCAGAGAGGTGCCGCGACGCCTTTATCCCGGAGGGATTAAAACGAGGGTAGCCTGGCACGAAGTTCCAGGAAAAAAGAAAAAAGACGCGTTTAGTCCCGTAAGAAACGGTTGATCAAGGTTTCCTCCAAATGTGTCATTCTCCTTTCCTTGGTCTTGGGCAGAATAAACAAACATAAAGATGAAATGTTTTATTATTCAGGAGATGCGAGTACAATCACTGCCATGGACAATACCTTTTCATGTCTAAACGTCCACTGTGTCTTTAGTACCACGGAACGGGTTCCGATCTTGAACCCGGAGGTCCGAGAGCGCCTCTGGCCTTCTCGGTGGCATCGCAAAGCAAAACGGAATTCATCCTAAGTGCATTGGCGGAGTCGCGGACCATGTTCATCTGCTTCTGTCAATGCCGTGTTTGGTCCTGGGTTGCGACTGGAGCGCCGAAGGCGAGAAACAGGGATAGCCTGGGGCGGCGGCAGGGAGGTGCCGTGACGCATTTATCCCGGAGGGATAAAACGACGGTAGCCTGGCACGAAGTGCCAGGAAAAAAGAAAAAGACGCGTCTAGTCCCGGTGGGACGGTTGATCAAGGTCTCCCCCAGATGTGTCATTCTCCTTTTCCGAAAAATATCTCTGGGACTAGTACTACTGAGCACATCAACCGTCCCTCTGGGACGGGTTCCACTTTTCTCTTTTTTCCTGGCACTTCGTGCCAGGCTACTTTCATTTGATCCCTCCGGGACAGGTTGTCTACGCTACTCTGGGTGCCGGGACGCTTGCTGCACAACGTAGGAAAGAGAACTCTCCGCCAGGGCAATGCTTCTCACCTCTGGGAATGAGTCCTGCGCCAGACCGGTCAGCACGCGGCCCGGCGGCATTTCGATAAACAGGCTGCAGCCCAGCTCCTGGAGAACGGCGGTCGCTTCGTACCACCGAACACCGTGCGCAATGTTGTCAGACAGGTCTCGGGCGATTTCTCCCGCGTTTCGCAACTCTCGCGCGTTCACGTTGCCGAGATACACCATGCGTGGTGAGTGCAGTGGAATCTGGTGCAGCGATTGCGTGAGAGTGTCTGCGATCGGTTTCAGGAGAGGGGAGTGCGAAAGCACGGGAACATTCAGCCGCTCCGCCTTGCGGGCGCCAGCTCTCAGCGCTGCTCTGGCGACTGCCTGCAGACCTTTTCGGGAACCGGAAAGGACAATTTGCTCGGGAGCGTTGACATTTCCCAGGTAAACTGGGTCCTCCGCGGTGTTTGCCTCCTGGATCAGCGTAACCACTTGCTCCTCTTCTAATCCGACGATAGCCATCAGGCCGTAGCCGTCCGGGGAATTCCTCTCCATTAATTCCGCCCGTTGCTTTACTAATCGAACGCAATCAGAAAAGGCTAGTACGCGGGCGTGAACCGCGGCGGCGAACGCGCCAACCGATAGGCCGGCCACGGCCTCTGGAATGACTCCCTCCTCTTCCAAGGCACGCGCAGCGGCGACGCCGGCAGCCAGGAGTGCCAGTTGGACGGATACCGTGGAGCGGAGTGCTTCGGGAGAATCGAGGGTAGACGCATCGTGCCCGAGTGCCGCGCTCATTTCTTCGATGGTCCGCAGCACAGCAGGATGGTCCGGCAACCGGTGCAGCATGCCGGGTGCCTGCGATCCCTGACCTGGAAATAACAGGGCGATACTCAAGTGCGCCAATCCTCCCTCCGGGCGGAGATCGAACGGAGATCCACGTTCCACGGATTATCACCTAAAATCGGACCGGCGGAGGTACGGAGCAGAATCGATTGGGCTATCGGTCTGGCATATTCGGCGAGAGAGAAGCCGCACACCGGTGTTTCAACCCGGACGTCGACCGCCGCCTCAAGATCTGCGGTGGAGGCCAGAAGTCGCTGGGCATCGCGTCCAGATAAACGCTCACCCGCATAGATTACGAGGTCGAGATCGCTGCGGAGCGTTGTTGTCTGCTTCCCCGTTGCGAGCTCGAAGCCGACGCTGCCACCCGGTCCCCAACAGGCAGGGGTGAACCACTTCCAGGCAACGGCCAGACATCGCAGGGCACGACAGGCCGGCGAGACTGGCAAATCGGGCATTGTTGCGAATCGCTTCAGCAAGTCCGCGGGAGTCACAATCTGCTGTATTGCTGTTGGCGGACACCAGGCAGCCCACCTCTGTGAGCGTTCCGGTCCCCGGATTCCAACTGGAATTAAGTTCCGCGCCGCTACTTCGCGGCGGACGACGACCAAGGGCGTTTTCCGGAGTTCTCCGGAGACCCATGAGGGCACGCATTGAGCGCCTCGTCCGTTTGCCAGGATCACTTCGGGGGCATTTACCTTCAGGAGGTAATGGGGGAAAATTGTCGAGAGATTCATACACTTATGTGCCGGCGTTGATGATCCGTTTGTACCTATCACTGGTTGGATGCAGCTTTTCCGGCCGACATGAATTGGCGCTGGGGTAATCGCTCGCCGTGAATATTTGGTTCCGAATCTCAATCCAGTCTGGTAATCTGGCTTGAACCTCCTTCAATTTCCAACCTCAAAGCTGGCAAGACTGGCTACATTCTATGGCGGACGACTTCGATTGGGAACAGCTGCTCGAAGGAATACGGCATGATTCCGTCATTCCGGTGGTGGGCAAGGACCTCCTTGAAGTCGAGATTGCTGGTCGTCGCCTCACGGTTTCTTGGTATCTAGCCCAAGAATTGGCGACTGATCTTGGCGTAGATTCCCAGAAGCTCCCACCTTCGCCCGATTTTGCCGACGTATTTGGCAGTGACCCAAGCCTGTGCGCGAAGCTAATGAAAAACGCACGGATGATTTACTCGAAAGTAGCCCACATCTACGAGTCAACGTTAAGACTTAAGAGGAATTTCCCGGTACCACCTGCTCTGGAGAAACTCGCTGAGATTCAATTCTTCAACCTTTTCGTGAGTCTGACCTGTGACGATCTATTGCATCGCGCGCTAGAAGCGGCTCGGCAAATCATGCCCATCAGCATTGACAACCAGCGGCGTGGAGTCCCTGACGTGACCGACGAGCAATTGAAGTCCGCTAGACCGATTAATCTATCGAATGTTCGGCAAATTCGCGCACTACGGTGAATACGCTCTCACCGACGAGGATATGCTTGAATTTATGCATTGGCTGCCAGACCGGGCGTACCGGCCAGAAAAACTCTTTGATCACATCCAAGGCCACGATTTGCTTCTACTCGGGACGGCGCTGCCGGATTGGATGGCCTGTTTCTTCCTGAGAGCGACACGTCGATTAAGGTTAAGTAGGCCGACCGATTTCACCCAGTATATTGTGGACCACCGAAAGAATTCCGAGATCGTGAAATCAAGAATGCGCCCGACGGCAGGCTTACCGAGGAAATATCGGCGGATATCGTCCGGGAAATTGATCTCCTTCGTCTTCAACGCTCACGGCCGAGAT
>JAFAKL010000200.1 GCA_019235445.1 Verrucomicrobiota bacterium
GTCGTCGTCGTCGTCGTTTGCGATTTTTGACCGACGCAGTGCAGTGCCCCCGCCTCTCACCCTGTCGGCTGGACCACGGCCCATCACCTGCCAAAGTCGGAGGACGAAAACGACGACGAGGACGCGGACGAGGACGAGGGGGAGCCCTCCGACTCCCGATCGTACTCGTCCTCGTCATCGTCGTTTGCGATTTTTGACCGGCGCAGTGCAGTGCCCCGCCCCGATCCACCCTGTCGGCTGGGTCGGGGCCAATCACATGCCAAACGTTTCTGCCGACTTCTCATGGACAACCTGGGGTTCTCGTTCTAGATCTGCTCGTGCAAGATTTCACAGGTGGCGGCATCCATGCGCTGCACACGTCGTTTGCCTCATCGGGAGATCCGGAATTCGATCGACGGATCCAGGAAATGGTCAATGACTGGGGAGTTCGCGAATCGCATGACCTGATCACAGAAATGATCGTGACCGCTCTTCGGATGGGAAGCGATTCGGTGCCGGTGCCGGACCTCAAGTTGGTCAATCGTTCGTTGAAGGAACTCAGACAGGCCGCCAAGGCTTTTGCCCCTTATCAGGGGATCCGCAAGATCGCCATCTTTGGTTCTGCGCGTACTAACCCGCTCTCGGAAGTCTACCAGACCGCGGAACGGTTTGCCCGGGTCATGCGAGAACGCGGATTTATGATTATCACAGGAGGAGGCGACGGGATTATGGGTGCCGCCCAGCGTGGAGCCGGCAGAGAGCACAGCTTCGGCCTGAACATCCGCCTGCCATTCGAGCAGAAGGCGAATGAGACCATCGATGGCGATCCGAAGCTCGTCATTTTCAATTATTTCTTTACGCGCAAAGTAAATTTCATAAAAGAGACCCACGCCATCGCCCTGTTTCCTGGCGGCTTCGGAACGATGGATGAAGGCTTTGAGTGCCTGACTCTCATGCAAACCGGAAAGGCTCGCATCATTCCGGTTATTCTAGTGGACAAGCTCGGCGGCACTTACTGGAAAAGTTGGACCGAATTCTTGAGAACGCATCTTCTGGGAGAAGGACTGATTTCGCCGGATGATTTCAGCCTTTTCTCTATCACGGAGGATGTGGACGAAGCCGCCAATCTGGTCCTTCAATTCTACCGGAATTTTCATTCTTATCGATGGGTCGGGCAAGACCTCGTCATCCGATTGCAACGACAGTTGACTCCAGACGCCGTCCAAGGCCTTAACAAAACTTTTTCCGATTTATTTGAAAGCGCTCCGCTTCGTGCGAGCCGCGCACTGAAACCGGAGAAAAATGAGCCGGAAATTCTAAACATGCCTCGCCTGGTCGCAGGTTCACACCGCCGCAATTTCGGCCGCTTGCGACAGTTGATCGATGCCATCAACCAGTCCGAAACAACACCGATTTAGACCGTTATGCGCAATGTAACGAGAATTTTGTTCTCGTTGTGCGGTTCGTGCCGCCTGCGGCGGGATATCAAGGGCGAAGCCCTTGGCTAGTCAGTAAAGCTGGTGCACTAAGCGCCTGACGCTTTAACTTGTTCGATGATGTAATCGTGAATCGTGTTCACCGTCGCAAGAGCGACGCGTGCGACATCCGAGTTTGGCACACCGACGCCAAACGTCTTTTCCATACTGACGACCAACTGCAAAGCGTCGATTGAATCTAACCCGAGACCATCGGCGCTGAAGAGAGGCAAATCATTAGAAATCTCTTCCTTTGGGGTGCGCAGCATCAGGTTTGTGACGAGCATTTCTTTTATTTGCTCTTTCAGTTCTTCAGGCGACATAAACGAGTTCTGACAACAAGAACCGCATAGATTTGGCCGATTCGGCCGTTAATCAAGTCTTAAATTCGGTAACGCTGAAAACGAGTTTAGTCATCAATGGATAAGCTGAAGCGGATGAGGATCGATCAATTTCTCGTGGATCGCGGCTACTTCAGTTCGCGGGAGCGTGCGCAGCGATCGATTCTGGCCGGGCATGTCCTGGTTGAAGAACAGGTGGTAGACAAGCCCGGCACCCTCGTCAAAGGCGACTCGGTGGTGCGAGTCGTTGCGGAGGAAAAATATGTTGGGCGCGGCGGTTATAAGCTGGAAGCTGCACTGGACCACTTTCGCATCAAGACGATCGATCTGGTCTGCCTGGATGTGGGAGCTTCGACCGGAGGCTTTACAGATTGCCTTCTCCAACGTGGGGTAAAAAAAGTCATCGCCGTCGATGTTGGACACAATCAATTGGCCTGGAAAATCCGCAGCGACACCAGGGTCGAAGTGCGGGAGGGAATGAATGCCCGTAGCCTGAGCCCCCAGTCCATCGGGACTTTGGTACAACTGGCAGTGGTCGATGTCTCTTTTATCTCGCTCACCCTCATTTTGCCTCCTATGTTTAATTGCGTGGAAACGGGAGGAGTGGCGATCGCATTGATTAAACCTCAGTTCGAATTGCAGCCGAACCAGGTCGCCAAAGGCGGCGTCGTCCGCGATCAGGAGTTGCGCATGCGCAGTGTGAGCAAGATCCATCGTTTTGTGATTGAACAGCTGCACCGGGAGTGGTTGGGGGTTATTGAATCCCCGATCACCGGTGCCAAAGGCAATCGGGAATATTTGGCATGTCTTCGCTAAGCCTCGGCATTTATGCGCACTGGCGAAAATCGGGGGCAGCGGCTTCGCTCAAAGCCCTTCTGCATGAGCTTTTTTTACACGATATCCGTGTCCTGGTCGAAGAAAAGGCAGGCAACCTGGTGGGATTACCAGGTCACTCGCTCGATGAGCTGTACGATGAGGTGGACCTCTTCGTCGCGTTAGGGGGAGACGGAACTCTTCTGCGGCTCGTACGCGACTTGCGGGGCAGAATGAAACCCATCATGGGGATTAACT
>JAFAKL010000349.1 GCA_019235445.1 Verrucomicrobiota bacterium
CAGGGGACGCGTCCCAAACTGAAAGGCCACTGGGCCGAGTTCGCGGTTACTGATCCAGTCCTCCCACTCCTCCAACCACCAAACCCCGCCAGCCATAATAATCGGAGTTTCGCTCAAGCCAAACTGCCGCATGAGCTTGCGGAGGGCTAGAACACGCGGGAAAGGATCCTCAGGAATGTTCGGATCCTCGCTATTTGAGAGTCCATTGTGACCCCCAGCAAGCCAAGGGTCCTCGTAAACGACGCCGCCCAGCAAAGAAGCGGCCTTGTGATACGCCCGCTTCCAAAGAGCATTGAATGCCCGAGCTGAAGAAACAATAGGGTAATAATAGACGTTAAACTTCGATGCAATTTCAGAAAGCCTGTACGGCATTCCTGCACCGCAGGTCAGGCCGTGGATCAGGCCCCTGGCGTTTTCCAGTACTTCGGAGACGATGCGTTCTGCAGCACCCATCTCCCAAAGAATGTTGGCGTGGATGCGTCCTCGTCCTGCGGCAATTTCATAAGCTTGCCTCGCTTGGGCAATGCCGCCCCGGACCGCATAGCCGACGAGTTCCTCGTGCCGCTCCCGTCGTGTGCTAGCCCGATACACCTGGGAAATCAAGTTCCCGTTCTCATCGTAGCTGTCCGCGTTGACCGCACTGAAGGTGCCGACCCCACCAGTCGCAGCCCAGTGACCCGAAGATCTACCGTTCGAGACCGAAATGCCCTTGCCGCCTTCCACAATGGGAAGCACCTCGAAACCACCCATGCGAATCGCTTCGATCGCTTTCATGGCAATTCCCCCGGCCGGGCACGGTGGTCAGACTAATAGGGCAGTAACGCTAGCACAATCAGTGCTCCGCCGCACCCACGCGTGTTATGGATTGAATTACGGGTTTATTGGATTTGGCTCTGATGCCTCACGGGGCTCTCGGTCACGGCGATCGCCACGCCCGGGCTTGGAGCCAACTTTCTCGCTGATGTCTTCGCCAGTGACCTGGTCAACAACACGCATTGAGAGCTTAACTTTTCCGCGTTCATCGAAGCCGATGACCTTCACCTTTACTGCATCTCCTACATTGACCACATCGGTTGTCTTGGCTACGCGCCCCTGTTGCAACTCGCTGATGTGAACCAAGCCATCTCGGGAGCCAAGAAAGTTTACAAAAGCGCCAAAATCGGCGGTTTTGACAACCTTGCCGGAGTAAATGACGCCTACTTCGGGTTCGGCTACGATGCCTCGTATCCAATCGATTGCAGCCTGAGCCCTGTCCTGCTCGGCAGACGCAACCTTGATTGTACCGTCGTCTTCAATATCAATTTTTGCCCCAGTTTGCTCTACTATCTCACGAATAATCTTTCCTCCAGTGCCGATCACTTCTCTGATTTTCTCCTTCGGAACATTTATCACTGTTATCCGAGGGGCGGTGCCGGCAACATCAGAACGGGCACCGTTAAGTGCCTTGGCCATCTCTTGGAGGATGTGTAGCCTCCCTTCGCGCGCCTGATCTAACGCTATCCTCATGATGTCGTATGTAATGGAGGTAATCTTTATGTCCATCTGCAAACTGGTCACGCCCAACTCCGTTCCCGCGACCTTGAAATCCATATCGCCGAGGTGATCTTCGTCACCAAGTATATCTGACAGCACCGCAAACTTCCTCGGTTCTTTAATCAAACCCATTGCGATACCGGCAACTGGTCGTTTTAGAGGGACGCCAGCGTCCATCAGAGCAAGACTGGACCCGCAAACAGAAGCCATCGACGAGGACCCATTGCTTTCCGTAATCTCGCTGACCACACGAATCGTGTACGGAAATTTCGCCTTCTCTGGCAGAAGAGGGTGAACGGCGCGCCAAGCCAGCTTCCCATGTCCGATTTCACGACGACCGGGGCTGCCTGTCCGTCCAGCTTCTCCGACAGAATACGGCGGAAAGTTGTAATGGAGCAAGAAATGCTGGCGGTACTCTCCTTCAAGTGCATCGACTACCTGCTCGTCCTGTCCCGTCCCGAGCGTCGCGACAGCCAGCGCCTGAGTTTCCCCACGCGTGAACAGCGCGCTTCCGTGTGCACGTGGTAGGACTCCGACCTCGGCCATGATTGGACGGACAGTTCTCGTATCGCGTCCGTCGATACGACGTCCCGTATCTAGGATAGAATCCCGGACAATCTTAGCCTCGAGATCCTTCAGGAGAGTTTTGATCTTTTCAGCATCGAAGCCCTCTGCCAAGAGTGCAGCAGATACCTCGTCCTTGATGGCATCAATCTCTTCGTGACGTATCCGTTTACTGGGCTGCGTGTAGGCCTCGGTGAGTCGGGCACCCGCCAACTCATTGAGGCGAGTAGACATCGCCTCAGCGTCTACACTTGACTCGGGCAGTTGCCACGGATCCTTTGCTGCACGCTCCGCGAGTTCTACGATCGCCGCAATAACCGGCTGAAATGCCTGATGTCCGTACATAACCGCCTTAAGCATAACGTCCTCAGTGAGTTCGTGCGCTTCACTTTCCACCATTAACACACCCTCCGAGGTGCCCGCGACCACCAAGTCCAACTCCATGTGTCCCATTTGAGTGATGGTTGGGTTGAGGAGGTAGTTGCCATTCTTAAGCCCAACGCGAGTCGCACCGATCGGCCCAAAAAAAGGGATTCCAGAAATGGTAAGTGCGGCGGAGCAGCCGATCATTGCAACTACCCCTGGGTCATTATCCAAATCATGGCTCAGAACGGTCGCGATGATTTGCACCTCATTCCGGAATCCGGCAGGAAACAGGGGTCGGATAG
>JAFAKL010000422.1 GCA_019235445.1 Verrucomicrobiota bacterium
AAAATCTTTGGACGCCGAAACGGTTCCGCCATTGTAATGGTCGTCGACGACGCTTCCTGGAGTACCCAGGTGTCTTTCCCCCCGCCGCCATGCTGCGACTCGGTTCGCCCCTGTTCGGTCGCAGAAACGCGCGTCAAGGCCCCCGGAAAAACCTCGAATCGTTTCCCATCCCTGATGCCGTACACAATATGGTCCTGGAGCCGGGTAGTTTTCTTTCCTTTCGAAAAGCAGAGCGTTTCGGCGCAATCGTCGATCGGCTGAGCCACAAAAAGATGGGGCGCCCGCCGCACCTCCGTCCGGATCTCGTTCCAGGATTTCTCTTCGCCCGTAAATCTCAGAAAAGATTCCCCGGTCAACGTCCGCACTTGAAACCGGTCCGGCTGTCCGAAGACCATCTCACGCTGATCCAAATCTCCTAACCAGTAGGTTTGTATAGCAGGCAAGATGGGTGATTCGCCCAGGTAAAACCTCATCACGGCGCTGGAAAAATGAAGCAAGCTGCGATCATCCGCCAGTTGCGACCCGATGCCGTTTACGATCGATACTTTCCCTTTCCGTACGCAATGAACGAGGCCCGGGATGCCCAGGTGGCTTTCCCGCCTGAAGACTAGCGGATCAAGCCACGGATCAGCGAGGCGCGTGTAAATCATGTCCACACGTTCCAAGCCGGAAACCGTTCTCAGAAAAAGTGAGTCGCCCAAAACAACCAGGTCCCCGCCTTCCACCAAAGGAATACCCATTCTTCTGGCTAAAAATCCGTGTTCCGAGTAGACGGCGCTTGCTACTCCCGGAGTAAGCAGGACCATCGCAGGATCGGGTCGGGACGCTATCGTCCGAAACTTCAACAGTATTTCAGTCGGGATATCGGCAATCGATTCCACCGGTTGGCTCTGGAAGAGTTCAGGCAGAACGCGCGCCAGCAATCTCCGGTTCTGGATCATGTACGAGAGACCGGAAGCGTGACTGAAATAGTGATTCTTGACCAGCAACTGGCCGGAACTGTCCCGGCAGATGCAGAGGCCGCTGAGATGCAGAAAATGGTCCCCGCCTGGCCGAAGACCAGCCGCGCTCCTCTGGAAATTCGGACTTCCGAAAACAGCCGGAATAGGAATCACGCCTTGCCTCAGAATTTCTCTGGGGCCGTACACGTCCGCCAGAAACTTATCGAATGCGCGTATCCTTTGCTCGAACCCGCGTGCAATCTGGTCCCATTCGTCACTGGTGAAAACCTGGGGCAACAGATCGCAGAACCAGGTGTTGCGGTGTTGTCTCACCGGAAGTTCGAACGTAACTCCAAGTTCCCGAAGCGTTGTCTCCAGCCGCTCTTCGAGTTCCCGCAAGGTGGCTGGGGTCGTGCCTTGCAACTGTCTAACCAGTTCCGAGTACGGCTCGCGAGGCACTCCTCCGCGGGCACTAAGCACTTCGTGCCATCGTTTCGGCGGCTGATTTCCGTTTTTTGCTGCCATGCCAGTCTGATCTCGGGTAACTGGAAACCGGTGATCGCGCAAGGCTCGATATCAGAATTGTGACCTCGGCCCTATCTGGGTCGTCGCAAGCGACCGAGAAGGGCATCGGCTTCCGGGATTTGCAGGTATCGGGCAGCGTACAAATAAAGTATCCCGTAACAGGGAAGAATAACTACACCGGCGACTACCGGATGGCCGATCATCAGGAACTTCAGAGGATAGGTCAGAGCCGCCGCGAGGACGGCTATACTCCACAATTTGAACAACAGCAGGCCGGGAATGGAAAACGAGCCGACGCGGTTCCTCAAGGCGTGCCGGAGCAACAAAAACTCGATCCATCCCGCAATCCCTGCCGACGCCGGCAGGCCGGCTAATCCCCACCTCGGATCCAGATGGAGAAGCTTCGGAATTGGAAAGGCGGATAAATACCCACACACTACCGTGAGCACCACCCGTACGATAGCAAAGCGCAAAGGCGTGCGAGTATCGCGAAGCGCGTAAAACGCCGACGAGCACAGGCGTCCGGAGGTGGATGCGACCAATCCAACTCCCGAGCCGACCAGGAGCGCCCAAACATAAATACTATCAACCCGGGTGAAACGCCCTGACTGATAAAGCAGTCCGGCCAGAGTATCGCCAAAAGCGAAAAAACTCATGGCTGCGGGTATGACCAGAAATGCCATCCGTCGCATTGCCGCTGTTAACCGTTTTGCCAGCTCGATGCGAACCACTTTCTCATCGCCGGCAAGGGTTCTGGACATCGCGGGAAGTTCCGCTGCGGAGATGGCCATCCCAAACAAGCTGATCGGAAGCAGACCGATTGTCTGAGCGCAGTTCAAGAGCGCGACCGAGCCCGACGGCAGCAGGCTTGCCAGAACGTTGTCAATATACGCGCTGAGCTGAACGATCCCGCGGCTGATGAATACCGGGACGAAATTGATCAGCACGCCTCGTACATGGGTGGAAGCGGTATCCAGCGAGAAGCGGAGCCGTCGAGTCAATCGCAAGACGGTCGGTACCTGGACCAGCAATTGAGCCAGGCTCCCAAGCACTGAGCACCAGGCCGTGGATACGACCAGTTTGGGCAAGGATGCCGTCCGCCCGAAGATCATCAGTCCGGCGATGAGGAACAGGTTCCAAAGGACCGGCGCAGAATACGAAAGGAGAAATCGGCCGTGGCTGTTCAGTATGCCGAGGCACCACGCGGACATCACCAGCAGGCCGACCCCAGGAAACAGGATCTGGACAAGCTGGATCGTCAGTTGCCGGGTTTCGCCCGTAAATCCCGGCGCGATCGCGTCGATGAGAATTGGCGTGCTGAAAACTCCAAGAATCACCAGGAGCGACGTCACCACAGCCAGCAGCGATCCGACGACGCTCGCCACATGATTGGCGTCTCTTTCGTCGGAACCGGCTAGCAGCCGGGAGTAAACTGGAATGAACGAGGCAGACAGAACCCCTTCGCCGAACAGATTCTGCAGAAAATTAGGAATCCTCAGAGCGGCACGAAAAGCATCCGCGGCAGGCAATGTGCCGAGAAAATGTGCCAACGCTCTTTCCCGCACCAACCCGGCGACCCTGCTCAGCATGATTCCGGTCGCCACCAGCATAGCCGGCCGGCCCGACGAGTGATTTGTCGGGATCGGGGCGGTTGGCGGCGGCTTCTGCAACATCGTGATGCGCCGGAGTTTCATGCAACCAAGTTGACCCGGCAAGGGGGAAACGGATCGGCGGGTCGGCGGGTCGGCGTTAGTGGGCAGGGGATCCGTTTCTCTTGCGGATCGCCTAATTGCGGCCCATCGTGAACGCCTACTCCTCAACCTCTCAAAACAGCACAGTGCAGCCTCCCTCTTCAATCCCGGACATTTATTCTGATCGGACTTTTCAGATGGCGTGCGACCAATTCGAGTTGATTGCCGAGTACCTTCAGGTGCCCCGCGACCTGCACGATCGGTTAAAGTACCCGAAACGATCCGTCGTCGTCTCGGTGCCGGTACGGATGGATGATGGTTCAACACGATTATTCCAGGGGTACCGGGTTCAGCACACACTTGCCATCGGGCCGACCAAGGGAGGCACTCGCTTTGGCCCCACCGTAACGATTGGAGAAGTGGCCGCCCTGGCGATGTGGATGAGTTGGAAATGCGCGCTCGCAGGGTTGCCCTACGGGGGCGCAAAGGGCGGTGTAAGCGTCGATCCTCGAAGCCTTTCAACGAACGAGTTGGAACGACTATCCAGGCGGTACATGCAGGAGATGATCCCGTTTATCGGTCCCCGCATCGACATCATGGGGCCTGACATGGGAACGAACGAGCAAGTGATGGCCTGGTTCATGGATACCTATTCTGCCCACGTCGGATATTCCGTTCCGGAAATTGTCACTGGGAAACCCGTCAGCGTCGGGGGAACGCATGGACGGAGAGAAGCGACCGGGCGGGGGATAGT
>JAFAKL010000115.1 GCA_019235445.1 Verrucomicrobiota bacterium
CCCCTCCTCAACCGGGAAAGCCCTGGACGAATAGTCTCGAGATGCGATTCGTGCCGCTCGGGGACACGTACATTTCAGTCTGGCAGACCCGTAGATCTGATTTTGAGGCATTCGTCCAGGCGACAGGCTACGATGCCGTCGGCGGCATGTCATCGGCAGTTACGCAAAATGGATTCAAGCTTAACGGCATGAGTTGGAAAGCGCCCGGATTTCCACAAACGCCCGATGATCCCGTGGTGGGAGTCAGCTGGGAAGACGCGATCCAGTTCTGTGCCTGGCTAACCAGGAAGGAAAGGAGCGAAGGGACACTGGAAACGTTTCAGAGCTATCGGTTGCCAACCGACCGGGAATGGAGCCGTGCCGTGGGACTCGAACGCGAGTCGGGGAACACTCCCAAGGAGCGTAGTGGCAGGATCAAAGCGGTCTATCCTTGGGGTGACACATTTCCACCCCCAAACGACATTGGCAATTATGCCGGGAGCGAATCACGCGTCGACGCGCCAGAGACGTGGGCGGTCATTCCAGGGTTTCACGATTCGTTTCCGCGTACGGCCCCAGTCGACGCTTTCAAGGCGAATGCCCGGGGACTTTGCTGCGTCGGGGGGAACGTCTGGGAATGGTGTATGGATAAATTTGAAAATACGCAGAACTGGCGCACTCTTCGGGGCGGCTCCTGGGCCACGTCGCGCGCCGAAGAGATGCTCTCTTTTTACCGTCGTGGCTATGGGCCGCTTTTCCGGAGCGACGACGTCGGCTTCCGGTGTGTCGTCGCCACGGATGGATCTCACAGATGAAACTGCTCAAATTCAATCTGATTTTCATTCCTTTGCTTGCACTTTGCCTCGGCTTGGTTGGCTATACCGCGCGCACAATGTTGCTCGACGATGCACGGGAACATGTCATCCAAAACGCGCGAATTATCATGGAAACAATGCTGTCGAGCCGCACCTACACGACCAAACAGGTTGCCCCGCTGGTGCAGCAAGATAGCTTCAAGCTTCAAACTGCGATCGAGCAATTTCGAAAGACGATCGACCAAATGCCGAAGACCCTGGATCCGAACGCCGGGAAGGATCTTCGTGGAAACGAAAAGAAAGGGTTTCTTCTGGGAATGCAGCATGCACTCGAAACGCAACAACAATTCCTGGATTCCGTGAAAGGCAGGCCGGAGGAGCTGGCCGATACGGAGTTTCATCCGCAGTCGGTACCCGCCTTCGCCGCGACGGAAATATTCGGGTATTTACGCGAAAAATTTCCTGACTACTTCTATAAGGAAGCCACCCTTAATCCGACCAATCCGCGCGACCGGGCAACAGACTGGGAGAGCGACGTGGTCAACCAATTCCGCGAAAATCCGACGCAGGCGGAATTCATCAACACGCGCGAATCATCTACCGGGACGGCGCTTTTCCTTGCCCGGCCGATCAAGATCAACAATGTCAGCTGTCTGGAATGCCACAGCACCCCGGACAAGGCTCCTGCAGAGATGATTAGACTTTACGGTGGAGACAACGGGTTCGGTTGGCAGCTGAACGACGTCATTGGCGCTCAAGTTGTCTCTGTACCGGTGTCGGTGCCGGTGCATCTCGCGGAAAACGCCTTCCGGGTAATCATCGCGTGGCTTGCCGGCGCGTTCGGCGGTATCCTGATTGTTTCGAACATCGCCGTAGCTCTGGTAACGCGCGAGCGTCGATGGCGCTCCTAGGAAAATGAAACAGCTGTGATGACCAACGATTACCGCTCCCTGGTCTTGGCCGCCGGAGAAAAATATCGACTTGTTCCCATCGACGTCAGCTTCACTGAGGCTTTGATCGAGGCCATTCACGAATCGCGAGATGAGCTGATCCGCTCCGTCTCGTGGTACTATCCAGAGTATTCCATGGAAGACGCCAGGCGTTGGCTTCAGGCCAGGGAACGGGAACGATTCGAGGGCCGGGCTTATGATTTTGCTATTACAGAAGCACTGAGCGGTGAACTGGTTGGCGGCTGCGGAATTAACCGAATTCAAGCCAAGAATCGCCAGGGTAATCTCTACTATTGGGTCCGCACCTCGCAGACGAACCAAGGTGCAGCCACAGCCGCCGCAGCCGCCCTTGCCTCGTTCGGTCTCACTTTGCTTCACCTGATTCGCCTCGAGATCGTTGTCGCCGAAACGAACTTCGTAGCTCAATCTGTCGCGGAAAGAATCGGCGCCTCTCGAGAGATTCGTCTTCCCAACCGTTTGGTGCTGGAAGGCCAGATTTTGCACGCGTACCTTTTTTCGCTGCTCGACCAAAAAGCCAAAGAGAAAAGGTGATCGGCCGGAAAAGCATATGCACGATGAGCCTGAATCGTTTTCTTGTCTAAAATGGGCTAATCATTCATCGTTCAATCCGTTGAACGAAATATGAAGATCCTGGTGACCGGCGCAGCCGGAATGATCGGCCGCAAATTCTGCGAGGCGCTTGTAAAACGAAGGAACATCGGGAGCAGATCGGTGGTCCGGCTAACGATGGCCGACGCCATAAAACCCGCTGCACTCGTTGGCGCTCCGTTCGATGTTTCCACCCTTTCGGCCGATATCTCCGACCCGGGTATCGCGGAATCTTTCGTTGCGGATCGTCCGGAGATTATCTATCACCTGGCCGCAGTCGTTTCCGGTGAGGCAGAGGCGGATTTCGATAAGGGATACCGGGTGAATCTCACCGGCACTCACCGGCTTTTCGAGGCTGTGCGGCAAGCGGGATATCAACCGCGGATTGTGTTCGCAAGTTCGATCGCTGTCTTTGGTACTCCTTTTCCAGAGACCATCCGCGAGGACTATGCGTTTGCGCCACTCACTTCTTACGGTACTCAAAAAGCGATCGGGGAACTCCTTCTGGCCGATTTCAGCCGCCGCGATTTCTTCGATGGGATAGGAATCCGGTTCCCGACCATTTGTGTCAGGCCAGGAAAACCGAACAAGGCTGCGTCCGGGTTTTTTTCGAACATTATCCGGGAACCGCTGAAGGGAGAGCCCGCGGTGCTCCCGGTCAGCGAAGACGTCAGGCACTGGTTCGCATCGCCGCGCGCCGCGGTGGACTTTTTGTTCCATGCCGGCGCCCTCGATCTTGGTCAGCTTGGGTCGCGTCGTACGCTGAACATGCCCGGTCTATCGGCTACCGTGGGAGAAATGATTGCCAGTCTTAAAGATGTTGCCGGAGCAGATTGCGCTAAGCTAATTCGCCGGCAACCTGACCCGGCCATTCAAAAGATGGTTGACGGCTGGCCCCGGCGATTAGACGCTTCGCGCGCGGAGACGCTCGGTTTTCACGCTGAAAAGAGCTTCGAAGAGATCGTTCATCACCACATTGAGGACGAATCCGCCGGTTAGACTGGTGTACTGTTGCCGAAATCCTTTGGCCTTCATTGCCTTCAAAATGAGTCGTCTGCAAGGCGCCAGAAAGGAGCATATCTAGACGGAAAAGCTCTCGATCGTCGCACTCCTGGATGGCGCTGACCGGCCCGGCCTGGTGGCAAAAGTAGCCGGTTGGATCTTCGCACAGGGCGGAAATATCCTCCACGCCGACCAGCACCGGGACGCGGAGGAAACTGTATTCTTTCAACGGGTCGAATGGTCGCAACCGGGAGAGGCAACCGACGTTCGCGGCGTTGCGGCATCCTTCGAAGGGATGGCCCGGCAGGAGCTTGGCATGAATTGCCGGGCCACGATTTCCAACGAAAAGACCAGAGTTGGGATGTTGGTTTCCAAGATTCCACATTGTCTTCAGGATCTCGCGCTCCGATTTAAAAGGGGTGAAATGCGCGGTGAACTGAATTGCGTCGTCTCTAATCATCCCGATCTTCGGGAATTTTGCGAGTCGATGCGTTTGTCTTTTCACCATGTGGAGGTGAAGCCGGATGGCAAGGCCGAGGCAGAGGAGAGACAATTGGAGATTTTCAAAAGCCAAAAGGTCGATCTGATCGTTCTGGCGCGGTACATGCAAATGTTGAGTCAGCGATTTCTCACCGAGGCCGGGGTGCCGGTTATTAACATTCATCATAGCTTTTTGCCGGCGTTTGCGGGACGAAGACCGTACCACCAGGCTTATGCGCGGGGAGTCAAGATAATCGGTGCGACAGCGCACTATGTGACCGCCATACTTGATCAAGGTCCCATCATCGCCCAGGACGTCGTCAGGATCAGCCACCGGCACACTGTCGAAGACTTAATCCGCAAGGGTCAGGATCTGGAACAGGCCGTTTTCGCGCGAGCCATACGATCGCACCTCGAGCATAGGGTCCTCATATATAAGAATAAGACCGTTGTCTTTGATTAAGAAACGAGCAGCGAAGCAGGCCGCCCCACGAACAAAAAAGCGCCTGTCGTGTTTTCAACAGGCAGTGATTCTTGACGCGAAAGTCCGTTGCGTGGTACGGTCTCCACCTCCCCCCGGAAAGAATATTCGCTCCCCAGTTGGCGCATGCGATTTTTGTTCGCCACCGGTTGCCAGGCCCTGAAGTGGTTTGGCAAAAGTTCAACGACGGAGCGAAGGGATCTCCGGGCAACCAAAAACAACACGCAGATTCCCCCTTATGTCCAAACAACGCGAGGACGAATTGAGAGCATTGGCAGCCGGATATTTCCAAGGCAGGATCAGTCGGCGCAGATTTATTCAGCAAGCCACCAAACTAGGTATCTCCGCGGCGCTGCTTAACCGGCTGGCACCCGCAACTTATGCGGCCAGCGACAACCTGGTCGACTCTTCACCCGAAGCGCCCGATGAGTCTCCGATCACAAAGGAACGCATCGAGTTCCTGAAATCGAAGCCGTACAAAGGCGTAACCATCAATGTCCTTGTCTTAAAGGCTACCGTCGGAGATTGCCTGAAAGCCCATGCCCCAAAATGGGCGGCCGAAACC
>JAFAKL010000155.1 GCA_019235445.1 Verrucomicrobiota bacterium
TGGACGAGGCAACACGGGATGCTATGCTTACTTGCTGGTCTTGATCATAAATTTGATCTGACGGTCAAGGAACCAGCGCACACCGAACATGTCGATGGTGGCGCGGAGCGCGCGATTCCCGAGATTGTATTTGCTGGCGCCATGCAGGCGGGGCCGATGCTTTACGGGGATTTCGGTGATCCTGTAACCGAGACCTTTGACCAAAGCAGGGATAAAGCGATGCATGCCATGGAAAGGAATCAACGCTTCGCGACATTCCCGGCGCATGGCTTTCAGAGTGCACCCGGTGTCACGTACCCCATCCATGGTGAACCGGCTTCGGACCCGGTTTGCGATCTGGCTTTGGACACGTTTGAACCAGGTGTCCCGGCGATTGAGCCGGTAACCGCAGACCAGGTCAGCGCCACGATCAAGCTCTGCTAACAATCGGGGAATATCGCTCGGATCATTCTGCAGATCGCCGTCAATCAGGACCAGGATTTTTCCGGAGGCGGCGGCCAGGCCGGCATACATGGCAGCGCTTTGACCCGTATTCTTCTCAAATTCGACAATGCGCACACCGGGCTTACGCTGGATTCGCTCGACGGTCCGGTCCCGTGAACCGTCATCCACGAAAAGGAGTTCATACGAAACATCTTTCAGCGCCAGTTCCAGTTCCTTCTGCAACTGTGCGACGTTGCCTTCCTCGTTGTAGACCGGAATAATGATCGAAACTTGGGGCGTTATCACAGCGGCAAGGTCTGATATTGATAACAAGCAAAGATCCGGATCTGACGCAGTGGAAGATCTTTCCGTTCCAACTCGTAGACGGCCACCAACAGACAGCGAGTAAAGGCGCTCTCAAGATTTTGTGGCGGCTCGGCTTCGGGCCGATCGGTAATGTATAGCGCGGTCCGATCGATGAACGGATTGACTCCGGCCTCTTCGGTAAAGGTCGTATCACGCTTCGCAGAAGGATCCGCTTCCACGAACTCGTCATATCGGGGCCAGAAAGAGAACTCGTTCTGGATATCCTGAGATTCTGGAATATAGACCGGCGGATGACCCGGACCCTCGCCAGGTTTGTCCTTCAAGTAAAAAGATAGCATCGACGCCGTTTGATATTCGTTTCCGATCAGGAATACTTTGGCTCCAAGTTTATTTTCAAACTGGGCCTTAAATTTGTCGATGGCTTCGGCGATGGTTTGCCAGCCGCGCATCCGCGAGGTTAGATCGAAATCGTAAGGCACCGAGAGGCCGAAGGTGCGGGCCAGGTTAGTATTTATGGCTAGCGCCGATTGCAGACCGCTCAGGATCAGCGCGGCGACACAGAAGCCGCTCACCAGGACTCTCTGGTTTGAACGCTGGAGCCAGTAATGAGTGGCCAGGACTGCGAGGCCAACCAAGGCGGGAATGGTCCAGCCGGGGTCGCTGACCTGGTGCACAACCAGGATCACATAAATAAGGAGGATCGGCCAACTGAACGTCAACAGTAAACAGACTCTGCTATTCTGGGATGACTTCCGGATCGAACCGAACAGCGCAATCAGCAAACAGAGTAGCAGCAAGGGCGAATATAATGCTAGCTGCGCCAGCAGCGATTCACCGAGGCGCGACGTCCGGACGGTAACCAGCGCATTCAGTATTGCCTGAGTCGACATTTGGTCCAACCCAAGCCAGTCGTGTTGAACATTCCAGAGGATGGTTGGGATAAGGAAGGGGGCAAAACAGAGCAGAAGCACATAGAAATTGGGGTGCCTCCATTCGCGCCGGTACTTCGGCACCACCAACAAAAATAAACCGATCGAAACGAGCGCGAGCGCGTTTTCGTATTTGCAGAGGTAACCCAGGCCAATCGCAATTCCGGTGAGCGGCCAGAAAAAAGAGAATCCCGGACTCCGCTCGATGGCCCGCCAGAACAGATAGAGAGCTGCCGCCCAGAAAAATATCGATAATGAATTGGGAGTGATCAGTACCGATTCAACGTTAAAGAGAGGCAGTAAATTCAGCCCTACGACGGACCAGAACGCTACCCTTTCCCGAGACAGCTTACGTCCCAGCAGATAGACAAGGAACGACGTGCAGAGGCCCAGGAGGGGACTGAAAAATCGCACACCGAATTCGGTCGTACCAAAGATGGAAGTACCGGCCATGATCGCCAGAGCGACGCCCGGACCCTGGCTGTAATAGGAAACATCCGGATGCTGCGCCCAAAGGTAGTGATAACACTCGTCCGGCGAGAGCTCCAAACTTGCTCCCAACCACCATCGGACACCGGTCAAAAGGAGCAAAAACCCGATCAGAAGCAGAAAACGACCTTTCATCAGCGCGGGGTACCGAAAAGCGAATGCTGGCTCCGGTATAATTCCGGGAACCATCTGGCCGCAAGACGCCGGTAAATCAGGTTGGCGATACTGGCAAGGATCAAACTGAACCCGATCCCGAAGATGATTGAAACGAAGACGTCGCTGGGCCAATGCGACCCGCAGTAGATCCGGGAGTAAGCAACTATTCCTGCCGGAATGACGTAGAGAGCGCCCAGCCTGCCGAAATAAAGAATCGCCAGAGTGGCAACAATGGTGTTGTTGACTGCATGTCCAGAGGGAAAAGATCGCCCGATCACCGGTCCCTCGGGAGGTTTGGAAAGTGACACCTGAACCGGCCGCCAGAGACCAAGCAGGGCGGGTTTTGTCTTTTCCAGATTTACTTCGCGTACATCGGCAAGCGCCTGGCTCGGGCGCGGCCGATTAACCGCCTTTTTCATCAACTGAGTGAAAACCCCGTCCGTAGCAGCGATTGTCAACAGGGTTACGATGACGAAGCTTCGAACCCGGAAATTGCCGCACACTAGAAGGACGAGTACCACCAGGAGTAAGACCGGCATCCAGACGGCGAAGTTGGTGAAGATCGCCATCATCCGGTCCATGAAAGGGTTCGTCCATTCTCGATTGATAAGGAGCAACAGAGTTTTGTCCATGCCAGAGCCGACAGCCTGCGTAAGCTAAGAACACCTGATAGATGAAACAAGCAAAGAAATTAGTCGGTATAGCGCTCCTGGCCTGGGTTCTCAGCCCGCGGCCGAGCTCGGCTCAAGAAGACGCGAACGCAATTCTCGACCAGTTGCGCTCAGCGCAGGCGCAGATCAATCGAACGCTCACCGGCAGGATTCGTCCGGAGAATGGGAATCCAATCCCTTTCCGGCTGCAACTGAAAGGCACGGAGTTTGACTACAATTTCATTGATCCGCCCGAAACGCTGAAATTGCAGCTGACCGAGAATGGGTCCGTGCTGACGGACGAAAAAGCCGGGGGCCAACAGGTCCTGACGGGTTCCAGGCTAAGCGAGTCTGTACGCGGAACCGACATTTCCTACGAAGATCTCTCGTTGCGCTTTGTTTACTGGAAGAATGCCAAGGACCAAGGGGAACAGAGGGTACGGACGATCACCTGTTCCATTGTTCTGGTGCAGCCCCCGGCCCGCAATACGGAGTACAGCTCAGTCCGTCTCTGGATCGCCAAGGATCGAGGCGCGCTCATCAAGGCGGAAGGTTACAATTGGCAAGGCAAGGCGATAAAGCGATTTGAGGTTATTTCCGGCCAGCAGATTGAAGGAAAGACCATCTTCAAACAGATCCGTGTCGAGCGGCTCGATCCGCAGAACGGCAAGGTAGTCTCCCGGACCTATCTCGAACTGGAACCGTGAAGCCGGTGCATTATCGTTTCTGATATTTTGACCTGAATTGATGCATTTGGAGACAGAGTAGGGGCTGTCTTAGACCGGTTTCTAGCGCTGGCCCGTAATCTCTATCAAGTTTTGGCCATTTCTGCCGTTGACAGAGGACACCATGCACTTCTAGAATGGGGGCCTTTATGACAGGAAACGGGTGGTCCTTTGCTTTAATATGTGGGTTGGTTTCGGCGGGATCCCCGGTCCTTTTCGCGCAGACAGTGACCGAGCGTGCTGCGCGGTTCACCGAGAACGCGATGAAACTCCGGGAGAGCATTCTTTTCAAAATTGAGCCCAAGAACCTGGAGTCGAATCCAACGCAGAGCCCGGGAGAAAGATATCCATGGCATACGCAGATCATGACCACGGTTTTCTGGATCGGCGAATCACCGTCCGGGAATAATCCAGTTCCGAATCGCTCCAGCGCCTGGGATTGCAATTGGGCTAAAAACTTTGGCGGCTCAGATAGCCCGGAACCCGCCGAACGAAAGGGATTCATCCCGGCAAGGTTTGTTCCCCGTCAAAACCCGTTCTACGTGGCTCTGCCTTTTAATGACGTCAGCGGGGGTCGCACGAAAGCTGAATCCTACAAGATCATCCCCTGGTTCCGAGAGACGTTCCAGAGATCGGGGGAAACCGTTCTGAAGGGACGATGGATCGCGATCCGGAACGGAAATCTGATGTGTTATGCCCAATGGGAGGATGTTGGCCCGTTTCGCAGCGATCATTGGGAGTATGTCTTCGGCCACGACAGACCTCGTCCGAACCTGAATCGCGGCGCCGGCTTGGACGTGTCGCCTGCGATCCGGGACTACTTAAAGCTGGGCACGAACAATCTGACGGATTGGCGTTTCGTTGATTTTCAGGATGTGCCCCCAGGGCCTTGGGCGTTGTACGGTGACAACAATACCTTTGTTATCGAACGCCGTAAACGCGAAGCGGCTTTTGCCAAAAGACAATAGGTAAATGGCGCTGCGAGGTAAGCAAAGCGTCCCGCTTTGCCCGCATGGTGCAACCGACCGAATGTTTTCATCGCGCTGAAAGCGCCGAGAAAATGGAGGCTTGGGGGTGAAGCCCTAGGTTGCATCGATTTAGATAGGATCGTCGCTTGCCCCTCGAAAAGCAGCCAACTGACCTGCGGCGAATGGCATGCTATTTCGGCGACCTACACTAGGATGAATTCCGTTTTGCTCTGCGATTCTACCGAGACCGAGGAAGGAGAATGACACATTTGGAGGAAACCTTGATCAACCGTCCCTTACGGGACTAGCCGCGTCTTTTTTCTTTTTTCTTTTTTCCAGGCACTTCGTGCCAGGCTACCCTCGTTTCGATCCCTCCGGGATAAATGCGCCACGGCACCTCCCTGCCGCTGCGATAAGTTAACGCTTATGGGGTGCAGCCCCAGGGACTGGAGCTTGGACCTTTCGAAGACGATCTTCAGGCCGTGAAC
>JAFAKL010000317.1 GCA_019235445.1 Verrucomicrobiota bacterium
ACCGGTGCCGTGTACGCCAAGGAAGAACTGGATGCCCTTGGAAAAGTCGCAGCGGAAGAAGAAATCCTGATCTTGTCCGACGAGATCTACGAAAAGCTGGTCTACGATGATGCTAAACATTTCAGCATCGCCGCGCTCGGGCAGGAATATTACGAACTCACCATCACCGTGAATGGCTTCAGTAAATCGTACGCCATGACCGGTTGGCGGCTTGGGTATTTAGGCGCTCCCGAACCGATCGCCAAGGCCATCGACTCGATTCAGAGCCACAGCACGTCCAACGCCTGTTCGTTCGCGCAGAAAGGGGGGCTTGCCGCGCTCAAAGGAGACCAGCAACCCGTCATGGATATGCGCGACGAGTTCAATCTGCGCCGTGAATACATGCTGGAACGCTTATCCAAAATGCCGCATGTCAGCGTGGTGCGTCCAAACGGTGCATTTTACGTTCTCGTCAATGTGAGTCAGCTTGGACTCACCTCACAGAATTTCGCTGATCGCCTGCTCAGTAAGGCAAACGTCGCGGTGGTTCCGGGGATCGCTTTCGGAGACGATCGCACCGTGCGCTTGAGTTATGCGACCAGCTTGGATGTGATCAAAAAAGGGATGGATCGGTTCGAAGACTTCTGCAGGACACTTTGATTCAGAATTCAGAATTCAGGAGTTGCAGGAGTTCGGGAGCCGCCGAACGAGTGACGGCGCTCCCTTGTCAGCGCCAATTCATGAGAGTCGCTTGAGGTTACGAGGAGCGTTCATCCGTCTCCTGCTTCTGAATCCTGTTTCCTGACTTCTGACTCCTGGGAATGGAATGGAATGGATTTTCGAATGCTGAATAAGTACTGGTCCGTTTACTCCGTGATGCTGCGCAACTCCCTCATCCGGGAGATGAATTTTAAACTGAATTTTCTTCTCTGGATGATCGTGGAATCGCTTTGGTTCGTCGGGCAGCTGGTCTTCATCGAAGTGATTTTCAGCCACGTAAACCAAATCGGTGACTGGACAAAGTGGCAGATGGTTTTACTCGTCGGTACTCATCAGATCATCAGCCAGATATTTCAGGGATTTTTCTATACCAATCTGATCAATCTGCCCGAGCTGGTTCGAACCGGAAAACTTGATTTCATCCTTTTGCAGCCAGTGGACGGCCAGTTCTCCGCCTCCGTCCGGCAATTTGGGCTCGATGGCATTGTCAACGCTCTGGTCGGCGTCGGAATCGTAACCTACTCCTTATACCGGTTGCACGTCGTACCTGGCTTGAGCCAGATCGTTCTTTACCTGGCTACCATGCTGCTCGGAGTCACTATTCACTACGCAATCTTGTTCTCTCTTGGAACGGTCAGCTTCTGGACGGTTCGGTCACAAGGCCTCATCTGGGGTTATTACAACGTGATGAACCTGGCTCGCTATCCCGATGCCGTTTTTAAGGGCATGGTCAAATTTGTCTTTAGCTGGTTGATCCCTGTTATTGTTGTTACTAATGTCCCGGCACGCGTATTGATGAATACTTCTGCCACTCCCTGGTGGTTGATTGGGCATCTTCTGCTGGCTTCATGTTTGATGCTTTTTTTTTCCAGAATCCTCTGGCGATTTGCCCTCAATCGATACTCCAGCGCAAGTTCCTAGAACGCACATATTTCCCCTTGCACGGTTATCTAATTGCCAGTATATGTTCGCCTCCCTGTTGGGAATGTTACCAAACCAGCAGATCCGTTTTGTCGAACGTATGGCGAAATCAAAAGCACAAAAGAAGGATGCACCGTTGGAAAATGGCGAGGTTGATCCGAGCGATTTAGAAAACCAGCAACTACCTTCAACCGGGATTGAAGAGGGGGACGAAAAGCTTCCACCGTTCCTGCGGAAGCAAAAAAGCAAGTTGCTGCAGCTTCGCGACACTCTGCTCGACTCAATGATGGGAGTTTCGCGGGATACCCTTCGTTCACGGGCCGAAGGCAGCGAGGCCTCCGCCTTCGGAATGCACCAGGCAGATGCCGGGAGCGATGCGTACGACCGCGACTTTGCGCTCAGCCTCCTCTCGCAGGAGCAAGATGCTTTGTACGAAATTGAAGAAGCGCTCAAACGCGTGGATGCCGGAACTTACGGGGTCTGCGAAATGTCGGGAAAACCAATCCCGCATGCACGGCTTGAGGCCATCCCATTTGCAAGGTTTACGGTTGAATGCCAGACCCAGATTGAAAAACAGAAAAAGGCGATGCGGGTCAGGCAACCTGTCACGTCCCTCTTCGGCTTGACGGACGAGGAAGGTGGCGAAGGAGAAGAGGAAGACACCATTACCGATGCGAAGGATTAGCTGCCATGCCGAGAGAAATCATTACTCTTGAGTGCACGGAGGCGAAAGCGGAAGGCAAACCGGTTTCTCGTTACGTTAGCACGCGCAACAAGAAAAGCCCCAACACACCAGGCAGACTGGAAAAGAAAAAGTATAATCCTTTCCTCCGCCGCCGCACCCTGCATCGGGAGGTGAAGTAATTTCATGGAACCCAAAAACGCCAAGCGCAGATCGAATTTTCGACGGGCGAATCGGATTATGCCGCGCCGTCGAATCGATATCGCCACTGAGGCTATCGACTACAAAAACCCGGATCTGCTGAAAAAATTCGTCACCGAAAGCGGCAAAATTTTGCCGCGACGGGTTACCGGTATGCCAGCGCATCTTCATCGAAAGATCACCCGCGAAATCAAGCGCGCTCGTTCGGTGCTCCTGATGAAATAACAGTCCGCCCGCTCCCGGTAAGACTCCACCCTTGCGGAAAAGCTAATTCCGACTAAGTTCTGTCTCCCTCTGATCTCGTGAAGGCGGCCAGGATGGGCTACCCGGATCAGATTAACTTAAGGCAACCGTGGTTTGTTGGTATTTGTAAAAGTTATGACAGAAATGCAGGAGCTAATCGCGAAGTCCCTGCGCGATTTTAAAGAAGGCAGCATCGTGAAAGGCCGCGTATTGGAAATCCGACCGCGGGAGGTTCTGGTGGATATCGGTTATAAATCCGAAGGCGTGATCCCTGCCTCCGAGTTCGATGACATGGGCGACGTTGAGGTCGGCGATGAAGTTGAGGTGCTGCTGGAAAAGCTCGAAAACGAGGATGGGATGGTCGTTCTGTCCAAGGAAAAGGCGGCTCACAAACAGAACTGGGACAAAATCGTCAAGGTTTTCGAAGGCGATGGCTTGATCAAAGGCAAAGTGAAAGCCGTGGTAAAAGGCGGCTTGACCGTGAATATCGGAGTCGAAGCGTTCCTCCCTGGTTCACAGATCGATATTGTCCCTCCCAAAGATCTGCAGCAGTTCGTGGGGAATACCTACGACTTTAAGATCGTCAAGATTAATGACGAACGCAAAAACGTTGTCCTTAGCCGGCGCGAGATCATCGAGCAAGAACGAGCCGAAAAACGCACTCGATTCCTGGAGACAGTGAAGCTGGGCGATACCGTTAAAGGGGTGGTCAAAAACCTGACCGATTTCGGCGCGTTTATCGATCTCGACGGCATGGACGGCTTGCTGCATATCACCGATATGACTTGGGGCCGGCTCACTCACCCAAGCGAACTTCTCAAGATCGGCCAGGAAATTGACGTGGTCGTCCTGGACATCAATAAAGAAAAAGAGCGCGTATCGCTTGGCCTCAAACAGACCCAGCGCAATCCATGGGACAAGATTGAAGAGCGATTCCCGGTGGGAGCCACGGTCCGCGGCAAGGTCACGAACCTTGTTCCCTACGGGGCGTTTGTCGAGATTGAGGAAGGCGTCGAAGGACTGATCCACGTATCGGAACTCTCCTGGACTAAACGGATCACGCGCCCTTCGGATGTGCTTAGTCAAGGCCAGTTAATTGAAGCTGTCGTTCTGGGAGTCAACAAAGAGGAGCAGAAGATCTCTTTGGGCGTTCGCCAGCTGGAGCCTAATCCATGGGATGTCATCGAGCACAAATATGTTATCGGATCGCGGGTGAAAGGTAAGATCCGGAACATGACCGCATACGGTGCCTTTGTGGAACTTGAAGAGGGCATCGACGGCATGATTCACGTTTCGGATCTAAGCTGGACGCGCAAAATCAATCATCCAAGTGAAGTGTTGAAGAAGAATGATGACGTCGAGGCGATCGTGCTGGACATCGATAAGGTCAATCAGCGCATCAGCCTTGGTGTGAAGCAGTTGGATTCCGATCCCTGGAAAGAAATCGACCAGAAGTATAAGATCGGTGATTTAGTCCACGGGAAGGTGACCAAGCTTGCCAGCTTTGGGGCTTTTATCCAGTTACAGGATGATATCGACGGACTAGTACACATCTCTCAACTGAGCGAAGAGCATGTCGCCAAGGTCAAGGATGTCCTCAAAGTCGGCCAGGAAGTCGAAGCCAGGGTCATCAAGGTGGATAAAGCGGAGCGACGCATCGGGCT
>JAFAKL010000165.1 GCA_019235445.1 Verrucomicrobiota bacterium
CAGACAGCTTCATCATCGCTTCGTTCAATCTGTGTTGGAGTTCCGAGAGATCTACTTCGCGAACTGGGGTGTTCGCAGCTGTTAGATCAATAAACTCTTTGTCATTCTGCACATTGGCGTCCAGGTCGTCCAGACTCATCTGAAACCGACGGCCGCGTTTCTTCACGAAATTAATCGTCATGTTCACGGCAATGGCGTGAATCCAGGTGTAAAAACTCGATTTGCCACGAAAGCCGTTAATCGATCGATACGCTTTGGCAAAGACTTCGAGCAGCAGATCGTTCGCGTCCTCATGGTTGGCGGTCATGTTGTAAGTCAGCGAATAAATTCGAGGACTGTATTTTTTCCAAAGAAGGTCGAAGGCCCGAGTGTCGCCGCTCTGCGTCTGGCGAACCAACGTTTCATCGTCGGGCAAGTTCTGGTCTTCCATTAACCTTTACTCTGCAATAGCGGATCAAACCCCATGCAGGCAGAGAAGGAAAGGGAAAACGCCGCTGCGGGCGTTCCTTTAGTGTATCGTTGCCGAAATAACATGCCATTTCGGCGACAGTACACTAGCGGACGACACCAGTTTCGACGCGGCGGTTTTTCGCCCAGGCTGATTCCTCATGCCCGGGATTGACGGGCATTTCCTGGCCAAAACTCACCGTTTGGATTCGGGTTGCTGAGACCCCGAGCGAAAGCAGATAATTGCGCGCAGCCTGAGCCCGGCGTTCTCCAAGTCCGCGATTGTATTCAGGGGTGCCTCTCTCGTCCGTGAATCCCGCGAGGATAATATTATTGTGAGCAGTTTTCAAAAAGCTCCCAATCTGTTGGAGCTTTTTTCCTTCGTCAGGAGAAATTTCAAAGCTATCGAAAGCAAAATAAATCGGCTGAAATTGTCCCTTGGCGACGTTATCGCTGAAGAACGAAACACCTTCCTGGCGGGGTGGAAGGGGGGTGCCATTCACGTAATCCCCTTCTGCTCCTGAGTACTCCTGTTTTTGGGTTTTTTGACAGGCGGCGAGGCTCAGGGCCAGTAGACAGCAAAAGATTCCTATTCTTTTCATGGTGCTCCCAGGCACATTTCTTCTTTCAATGGGACCAAGCCGGCTCAGAGATCGGTCCGAGATCGCTCACCAGGCGCGTCTCGCGGCCGGTGACCGTGTCAAATAAATAGAGACCGGACCCTCTGGCGAAAATAAGGTGGCGGGAATCGGGGCCCCAAACGGGGTTCTCACCTTCGGCTACCGTTCCCCGGGTCGACCCTGAGTCGAGGTCCAGGATGGCGACTTGGAATCCGCCGCCGTTCCGGACATTGAACGCCACTTTCCTCCCGTCCGGCGACCAGTTTGGCTGTGTGTTGTAGCCAAACCCAGTCGTCAAGAGCCGTCCGGAGCCGCCCTGGGAGGAGATGCGATAAAGCTGTGGTCCTCCTCTCTCATCGGACGAGTAGATGATCTCGCTTCCGTCGGGCGACCAGGTGGGAGAGGACTCGACACCGCGGCTTCGCGTCAGGCGGCGAGGCGAATCGCCGTTGATCCCAGTCACGTAAATCTCCGGGTTCCCATCTTTGCTCATAGTGCAGGCGATGCGAGTTCCGTCCGGGGAGATGGCGGCGCCCGAGTTGGTGCCGGGGAATTTTACGATGCGAGTACGCGCGCCGCTGGTTAAATCGATCCGGTAAATGTCTGCATAGCCGCTCTGATAACCGGTATAAGCAAGCCGCCGCCCATCTGCGGACAAGGCTGGACTAACACTGATTGCGCCGTCGTGCGTCAGTTGCACGGTCCGCGCTCCGTCGTAATCACAGGTGTAAATTTCTTTGTGGCCGGTTCGATCGGCCACGAAAGCGACTTTGGAGAGCGCGATCCCTTTTTGACCTGTCACCGTTTCCACCAGGTCATTGGTAAATTGATGGACAGTGCGGCGAGTCTCTCCTGGATAATTTTTTTGCAAAACTACGCCACCCGATTTCTCGGTGGCCGTTCCGGTGAAAGAGCTCGGCGAGGCGGTGCCGCTGACGGTGATTGTGGAGGTAGCAGAGTTGGATAGAGAAAACGCCCCGGAAAGTTGTATGTCATTTTTTAGAATGCTGGTAGCCTCCACCCCTGCCTGGCCGCTGATCTGGTTCACCTCGACTTGCTCTGAGATCCCTTTGTGAACCGTTATCACGGGGGCACTGGAATTTTCCCCAAACAGGGTCGTTGCCAAACAGAGGGAGAGAACAGCTAAGAGCGAAACTTTCATCGTACTTATCGCGTTTTGCCATTTACCTGCTCGACGCCTGAAGTCAACCGGAACACCTGACAGCGGCGGCGCCTAATTGCTTTACACGGCAGGTCTTCGGCCATTAGGTTCCGATCTTTCATGATTTATCGCGTTCGCAAAGCATTCGTGCTTGGCGCCGGTTTAGGGACTCGGCTGCGGCCACTGACGAACCTGTTGCCGAAACCGATGCTTCCAATTTTTGGGAAGCCGCTGATCACCTTTGCCCTTGACCACTTGCGCCAGGCCGGCATCGAGCGATTTTGGGTCAATTCGCATCATTTGCCGGAACAATTTGCCGCCCATTTTCCAAACCACGAATATCGTGGAACTCCTCTTGAGCTGGTGCACGAAGCGGCTTTGCTGGAGATGGGAGGAGGCATTAAAAACATTGAAAATCGAATCGGGGAGGAAACCTTTCTCGTATACAGTGGTGACATCCTGACCGACCTGCCTGTGCAACGGCTGCTTGAAGAACATTTTTCTAAGCGCAACGATGTGACTCTGGCGCTGCGGAGCACCGGCCTTTCAACGAGCATCCGTTGGCACCCGGAAACCGGGAGAGTCGTTGAGATGCGCGGAAATCCCGAGTCCAGCGAACCAGACGGATACGATTTTGCCGGTATTTCGATCTGGAACCCTTCCGTTTTTCCCCGGATACCGCCTTCCACGAGGATTTCATTCGTCTCGATCCTCGTCGGATGGATGAAGTCCGGAGGAAAAATCGGCGGGGTACCGTTGGAAGAAAGTCGCTGGTTCAACGTGGGTTCCAGGAAGGAATACCTCGCCGCGCACCGCATCATTTTGCAGGAAGGCTGGGTGCCTGACTATCTCCGAGGCGGCTCCTGGCCGGTTCAAGCCGATGCTTCAGCTCAGATTTCGCCAGAGAGCAAAATCCTCGGGGGATCCTGCGTGGCAGCTCGATGTACGCTCGAGGGGGACGCGATGCTGGAAGATTCCATTCTGTTTCCCGGTTCGTCCATTCCTCGCGGGACGACGCTGCGATCCTGCATCGTAGCAGGCGTCAGGATTGAACCCGGCCAATATGAGGAGACCGATTTCGTATGAGCCTGGAGCGACTGGTCGATCAAACCCGCGAGCGCTTTCCGCACTATGAGGAATCTAAAGTTGAAATCCTGCCCCTCGAGAAAGGCGGCTCCGACCGGCACTATTATCGGGTGCGCTTTAGCACGGATCATTCGCTGATCCTGGTAAAGTATAATCCCGAGAAACCAGAGAACGAGCGGTTTGTGGCCATTGCCAATTTCCTCAATGGAATCGGAGTGAATGCGCCGTTGATCTACCATCACGACCGCGTTCAAGGTCTGATCTGGATGCAGGACCTGGGTGAAGAAGACCTCTGGCATTACCGACATGAACCGTGGGGCGTTCGACGCCGGTTCTATGAAGCAGCCCTGGACCAGGCCGGATTGTTGCATAGTTCGGAACCGGGTTGCGCCGAGAATCTGCATCTGCAATCCTGCTTCGACGAATCGCTCTACCGGTGGGAGCAAAATTACTGTTTGCAAAACTGTTTTGGACTTTATTTTAAGATTCCAGCGGCTGTAATTGATCAGCTACGGCGCCATGCAGCCTTCGATCATCTCGCCAAACGATTAGCTTCATGTCCGAGAGTTTTGGTCCACCGCGATTTTCAATCGCAGAACATTATCGTCTGGGACGAACGAGCTTATATGATCGACTTTCAAGGCCTGCGTCCCGGTTTGCGCCAGTATGATCTCGCCTCCCTCCTGTTCGACCCGTACGTCACACTGGCCCACCAGGAACGCGCGGCCTTATTGCGCTATTACTTTGAAAGGAATGATCTTGGCTGCGAGTTTCCCGAATTTGAGCGAGTGTATTGGGACTGCGGGATCCAGCGTTTGATGCAGGCGCTCGGCGCCTACGGCGTCATCGGAGTATTGCGGGAAAAAAAGGAATTCTTGCGCCATATCCGGCCTGCGATAAAAACGTTGATCGAAGTTGCGTCCTGCGCAGAGAACTTTAGCTTCTTTGCAGAATTGTTAACCAGTCTTCCGGACAGACCTCAACCCCAGGATTGACTCGCGTGACCACAAAAAAAATCGACTTGGAACGGCCGCAAACCGTTGTCATAGAAAATGTTGACCCTTGCATTGACGGAGGGCGTTATCCGATTAAAAGGGTTATTGGCCAGGAGTTGAACGTTTCAGCGGACATTTTTAAGGATGGCCATGATCAGATTTCGGCTAATCTAAAGTGGCGAAGAGCATCCGATCCGGATTGGAACCGGACACCCATGAGGCCGACCGAGAACGACCGGTGGCAGGGCGTCTGCCATTTCATTGAAAACGCGCCGCACGAATACACCATCGAGGCCTGGGAAGATCATTTCAAATCGTGGCAGGTCGAATATGGCAAGAAGTACGGTGCCGGGAACACGGAACTCAGAACTGAACTCGAAGAAGGCGCGATCCTGGTGGCGAAGGCTGCTGAACGCGCAACGCGCAAGCAGGACCAGGAACGCCTGGCGCTCTTTTCCAAGCAGTTGAAAAACGCAGATGCTCATCTCGGTGCCCAATTGGCCAAAAATCCAGAACTGACAGGATTAATGGGAGCATGGCCCGACCTCGATCTAAGCACTGAACTGCAGCCTTTTCTTCGAGTCACCGTAGATCGACCGCAAGCGCTCTTCGCGGCCTGGTACGAATTTTTTCCTCGTTCGGCGGAAGGCAAGCCGAATGCCGGCTCGAAGTTTCGCGATTGTCTAGGCCGGATTGACGATGCAAAAGCAATGGGTTTCGATACCATCTATTTTCCTCCCATTCATCCGATCGGATTTACGAAGCGGAAGGGGAGAAATAATTCTACCACCAGCGAGCCGGGCGATCCGGGTGTGCCCTATGCAATCGGCAGCCAGTTCGGCGGTCACAAGGCGGTGGAACCAAAACTCGGTACATTGGACGATTTCGAATGGCTCGTCGGCGAAGTCCGCGCGAGAGGGATGGAGATCGTTCTGGATTTCGCGATCAACTGTTCGCCGGATCATCCCTACGTTAAAGAACATCCGGACTGGTTTTTCCATCGTCCGGACGGGTCCATTAAGTACGCTGAAAATCCACCCAAGAAGTACGAGGACGTTTATCCGCTGAATTTCTACAATCCTGACTGGAAGAATCTCTGGGCGGAAATGAGGGACATCATTCTCTTCTGGGTACGCCACGGAGTTCGCATTTTCCGCGTCGACAATCCGCATACCAAACCGAATGCCTTCTGGGAATGGATGATCTCGGAGGTTCAGAGGGATTATCCGGACGTGATTTTTTTGGCAGAAGCCTTTACGCGTCCTAAGATGATGAAGGCGCTGGCGAAGGGGGGATTTACCCAATCTTACACCTACTTCACCTGGCGCAATAGCAAATGGGAATTGACGGAATACCTCACTGAGCTCGTTCAGACGGAAATGAAGTACTACTTCCGTCCGAATTTTTTCACGAACACACCCGATATTTTGCCCTCTTTTCTGCAGACAGGTGGCCGCCCGGCGTTTATGATTCGCGCCGTTCTGGCGGCCACTCTGAGTACGGTCTACGGCATCTACAGCGGATTTGAGCTATGTGAGAATATCGCAATTCCGGGCAAGGAAGAATATCTCAACTCTGAAAAATACCAGTTCAAGGAAAGGGATTGGAACGCGCCCGGTAACATCAAGGATTACATCACAAAGCTAAACGCGATTCGGCGAAATAACCGCGCGCTGCGCGAATTCGAGAACCTCCGATTTCATACGGTCGAAAACGAACAGATATTATCTTACTCCAAGGCAACAGAGGCCCTGGACAACATCATCCTAGTCCTGGTCAGCGTCGACCCGTTCAACGCTCAGAGTGGCTTTGCCTATGTCCCGATAGAGAACTTCGAGATTGACGCCGCCGATCCTTACCAGGTTGAAGACCTGCTTACGGGGGAGAAATACACTTGGCGAGGGAGGCGGAATTTCATCATGCTCGACCCACATTCTCGCCCTGCGCATGTCTTTCGCGTCCGACGTCTGATTGGAATGGATGGCTCGAACATGATTTTCGCATGAATAAGGCAGCCTGGTTCTGCACTATCGTTGCGGCATTCCTGTTGGGGTGTGGCCAGTCCAGAGAACAGGCAGTGCAGGAATTGGAGAAATTGAACCTGAAATTTACGCCGGATGATTTTGTGCAGTCGGCGGAAAAAGGGGATTTTAAGGCGGTCCAACTTTTTCTGAATGCAGGCATGGACTGCGATGCGCAAAGCGCCGCGGGGGCTACGGCGCTAATGGCTGCTGCAAAAAGTGGTCGGATCGACGTGGTAAAAAAGTTGCTCGACCAGAAAGTCAATGTGAATGCCCTGGGTAAACAAGGCGTAACGGCTCTCATGCTGGCGGCGGAGAATAATCAAGTTGAAATTGTTAAGCTGCTTTTGAATAGGAAAGCGGATCCGAATGTGGAGGATCAAACCGGATGGACGGCTCTGATGAAGGCCGTCTATCAAGGAAACACGGATTGCGTAGCAGCTCTCGCCGCGCGTTCGCGGCAGGAAGTGAATCGAGGATTGCTTATTGCCGCTTTAACCGGACACAAAGAGATCGCGAAAATATTACTCGACAATGGAGCTGAAGTAGATACGCGGGCCGAGGATGGGCGGACTCCTTTAATGCTGGCCGCGGCAAAGGGTGATAATGATCTTGTCTCGTTTCTATTGAGCGCCGGCGCCGATCCGACGTGTGCCGATAAGTCTGGTGCGACTGCAGGTTCCTTCGCGACGACGAAGGGTTACAAAGAATTGGCAGACCGCTTGCACCAGGCGCCAGTACCCCCGAGGGTCGATGCCGCTTCCTCCCATGCGGCCGCCACCGGCAGCACTCCGGAGCCTGTTGGGGCAATTTCAGACCACGATCTCCTCTCGCAACCCCAAGGCGACAAGAGGGCCCTTGCCGATTCTCGCCGAACCGGCAGTCTGGTCAACTCTGCCAAGGGCCCCATCGATGCCGTTCAGACCAAACCGGCCACCGTAGTGGAGATCGAGCAGGAGTTTCTGCCCGTGAAGCTCACGGAAGTCAATGGGAAAAAGGCGATGATTCAAGCTGCTGACGGCGAAAGTTACAGCGTTACAATCGGAGACCAGTTGAAGGGCCTGGATTATAAAGTCACCGATGTGGTCGTGCGTAATACGGAGGATAAGGACGGTAATCCAGTGGATGACTCCCTGGTTAAACTGCGAAATACCAAATCCGGGCAATCTGTTGCTCTCATCAAAGGCATACCGGCCCAGGAACATGCGGCTTACGCGATACTCGCCTTTCCTGGCTCTGATCAGACGCTTAAAATTGAAGTGGACCAGACTTTTGCGATCCCGAGCGATCCCGGTCACACGTACCAGGTTTTAGATATTCGCCCGGCTCAGGTGATCATCCGGCGGTTGGAAGACAATCGCGTTTTGACCCTGGAAAAAGGTGCCCATAGCTGAAACCTGATTATGAAAATTCCTCTTGAAGACTACTTTGAAGATATCGTTGGAAAAGCCCAGCGCGGCTTGCAGGTGAGCGACCAGGAGCTTTGTCAGCGAAGCGGTCTGGCTCCCGAGGAACTCCGTTCGCTCAAGAGGGGTTCAGGAACGGTGACCGCAATTCCCCGACTGGCTGAAGCTCTCGGACTTGGAGCGAACGCGTTGACTGCCAGTTACTCGAAGACCTGGTACCCGACCAATGTGCCGGATGTCGAGGGAACCAAACAGTTTAACAGTCCGCTGATCGATATGACGGTTAACGCTTATTTGATCTGGGATCCCGAGACCAAAGAGGCGACAGTCTTCGATACCGGGGCGGATGCGAGCGAGCTTTTGGCTTTCGTCGATTCCAACCGCCTCACCGTGAAGTATCTGTTCCTGACCCATACCCACCAGGACCATGTGGCAGACCTGGGCGCGATTGTGAAAAGGACGCAGGCTGAGATTTTTTCGCCGGAACTGGAACGATTGCCGGAGACTAAAATCGTCCGCGAAGGCGACCAGATACGACTTGGCAAGCTGCGGATCGAAGCAAGGCTAACCAATGGCCATTCTCCCGGCGGCACCTCCTACGTCGTGCAGGGCTTGCAAAATACGGTCGCCGTGGTCGGTGATTCGTTATTTGCCGGGTCCATGGGCGGCGCTCCGAATGATTATCAGAAGGCTCTTCGGAACAATTTGCAGAAGTTGCTCTCGCTGCCGGGGGAAACTCTGGTCTGTCCTGGTCATGGTCCCCTCACTACCGTCGCAAACGAGCGGGAGCATAACCCCTTCTTTGCGCGTTAGGATGGAATTGCTGCCACCCAGTATTCTTGAACCGCTTCCTCTGCGCGAAATCTTTCCCGCTGTCAGGCTGGTCGAAGTCGATCTGGGCTCCGGTTCCGGAAAGTTTCTGATAGAATCGGCCCTGAAATTTCCAGATCGAAATTTTTTGGGCATTGAGCGGCTCCTTGGCCGAGTGCGCAAAACATGCCGCGTCGCATCAGAGATCGGGTTGCCGAATCTTCGGGTTTTGCGATTGGAGCTCGATTATACCGTCCGCTATCTTTTACCGGAAGATTCAGTGTGGCGTTTTCACTTGAATTTTCCTGACCCGTGGCCCAAACGGAGGCATCACACCCGCCGTGTCGTTGATAGTGAGTTTCTCGAAGCGATTAATCGGAGCCTGATCGACGGAGGAGAGCTCCGGATCAAGACCGATCATGAGGCTTATTTCGCACAGATCACAAAGGCAGCCGGCCAATCGAGTCTCTGGAATCCAATGGAATGGGTAGACGAAGGTTATCCGCGTTCCGGTTTTGAGGAACAATTTCTGGCCAAAGAACTGCCCATTTACCGGCTCAGACTTGGCAAACGAGCCTCCGATCCGCAGTAACCTCGGACCACAAGTTCCCCGTTGAGTAACGCCGCCGTAACGGCCCCGTCTTGCTTCAGATAAAAGCATTTTGGGCCCGAATGATTGTGGACGGTATTTGCGGCCAGTTCGGATTTTGTACCGTTCAAGACAAGAATAGCGGGCGACAATTTGGCGATCAGAAGATCGCGTGGGAATCGCCTGCCCGTGTGCCGTCCGCAGTACACTACATCCGCGTGACCGCATTTTAGGCCCGCCAGACTCGCCTCGTTCACCTTGGGAAGAATCAATACTCGGAACTGGTTGAGACGAACTAGTAATGCGTCGACACCGGGATCTCCTGTGCCGTTCTCGATGCGAGCTGGTTGTTCGGAAAAGAGCACCTCGACTGGAGCTGCCCTTGTCTCCGGATCAACCGGAGGATAGGATTGCTTCTCCCGCAAAGAGGGAATCCGGTCCGCCTTTCGTCGTTGTGGCGACGGGCCGAGTTGAGTCACTTGAAATCCACTGTTTACCCGTTGCAAGAGCTCGGTTTCGTGCGGAGCCCTGTCGCACAGAATCAGCTCGTCGAGGCGATTCACCCCTTGCGATCGGAGATACGGTTCAGTGATGCTCCGCCACTGCGAGAGTTTGCCAGTGTTGATCAGCCAATTCTGTCCCTGAAAATGCAAATGGAGCACGTGATCGGACCCCACAGACAAAGCGGTAACCCGATCCGGCTCGAGCAGAGAGCATGGCGCCACGTTCACCGAATGGCAGGGAACCAAGGTAGCGGTGTGAAGAATCAGCAGGATGAGCTTGGTGATCAGCCAACTGCTATTGTTGAGGCACGCTGCGATCCAGTGGGAGACAATTCCCGCCAGCAGCGCGGTTACTCCAAGCAGCATTACCGTGGTGGCCAACGGCACCACCAGGAGGTTCGTGAAGATTGAGACGAGCGAAAGATGATGCTCTTGTAAAATCAGGACCGGCGCGGTCGCACCCCAGCAAACCGTGGAGAGACTGAAAAGCTCACACAGGTGAAGCATGGCCGTGTGCCAGGTTCGTTGACACGGTGACAACAGCCGCACGGGAAAGAATGGATCGATCTGGAATGGACGGTAGAGCAGGTGTCCGAAAGGTCTGACTGCGGCGAGAATGGCAAAAACCGCGACAAAGGAGAGTTCAAACCCGGTTTGGAACAATTCCTGAGTGTCGTGAAGCAGGATTAACAAACCCGAACCACACAGCGAATTGATCGTTGCCACGGGGCGGTCAAACGAAACCCCAACAGCGATCAGCATGGTCATCACGGTGGCTCGGACCGTGGCGGGATAGAATCCCGTGAGGGCACAATAGGCGAGGGCAATCGGCAGCATCGCAAGAGCAGCCGACTGGCGAGGTAACCGGAGATAACGCAAGCAACGCCAGGCGAGTCCTGTAAAAAGCCCCACTTGCAGACCGCTGGCCGCGAATAGATGAATCGTTCCGGTATCCCTGAACAGTTCTTTCAGGGCCGGATTTGTTTCCGCTCTGCCGCCAAGGATCATTCCCTGAATCGTCTGCGCGACTTCGCTGTCGTCTTGCAGCCCCTCTTGCAAGCCCCGGAGGATTCTGTGACGCAGGGCGAGTGCGATGGCCATCAGGGGATTTCCTTGATTTTGCGCGACCACCATCGCCGGGAGATCGCGATGGGTCCGAAAGTTCAAGTAGATATTCTGGCGCCGGAGATAGTCTGCAAAATCAAACTCTCCGGGATTGAGCGGGCGGGTTGGTACAGAAAAGTTTCCCTGTGCGATAATACGGTCGCCATAAGCGAAAGGTTCGCCGCAACACTCAGCGGAAACATGAAAATGGGTAGCTCGACTATCAACGCAGCTGACGAGGGCGGTAAATCGTTGAATGGAACGGAGCTGATCGAGTTTTGGCTCGCTCAAGACCAGGAGAGTGACTGTGTGTTCATTTCCATCGAACGGCTGTGCGCGGCTGCGCTGGTAACCGGCATCTGTTGTCACCTGGTTGCCGTGCCAGAAAGCGAAGATCAGAAAGGTGAGGAGACACGCAGGCAGGGTGGAGGAAACCTTCCACACGACAAGCGTTGCGCAGAGGAATGCCGCGGACCAGGCCGGCCACCACTCCGGATGCTGGTCTGAGGCGAGTACCCCGAGCGCCGCGGCGGTAAAAAGCCCTGCAAACGGCGCTCGTTGGCGAAAAGGCAAGAAGGAAGAGGAGACAGTCTCCTGCATATTCGAAACATTTAAATAATATGTTTCTATATTTCAAGTTTAATTCCTGGGAATTAACGTGTAAAGACGATTTACGGCCTGCCGGGTGAAGCTTAGCCCCGGACTTTCGCCCTGGTGACTTACAAGGAAACTTTCAGCCCCTCCTTGGCAATGAGAATGACCATCTCAGGCAAGTGGTTCCGAGCTTCCTCTACGATCCATTTTTCATGGCCAAGTAATTCCGGCGCTAGATGGGTGAGCAAAAGCTTTTGCACTTGGCGGGGAGCAAGAAACTGAAAGAGTTCGCCGGGTGGGAAATGCGCAAGTTCGCTTACTAAGAGATCCACCGGGTTAGCAAGTTGAACTTCCAAATCCGTCGGAGCGCCCAGATCTCCTGAAAAGAGGATTCGAAAATCGGGATGCTCGATTTGCAGGCTGTACGCTTTAAATCTGCTATTCCCGAATTCGTTTGCCAGAGACTGGAGATGAGTTGTTGGGCGCGGACAGATTTGAAGCCCGCACACTGCAAAGGATTGCTGTGCTTCCCAGGGGACAAACTTCAACGCGAATCCGAGAAAGTTGGAACCGATATAGATAGCGTCGAGCCATTGCTGCAACGGCGCAGATAATTCTGCCGGCAAAAAGATGGTGAGCGGCTCTGTGCGATGGGAAAGCCACAGTGTCTGGATCAACATTGGCAACCCGCCGGTGTGATCCGCGTGACCGTGAGTGAGCAGAATCGCATCGAGAGCGTTCAAGGCAATCCCCGCCTCGATGAGCGAGCGACTGCAAGGCTCTCCGGCGTCGATCAAAAGCGATCTATCAGACATTGAAAGCAGCACGCTGGAATGGCCGAGACCGGGAACGGGAAATCCGCTGGCTGCACCGAGAACAAATATCTCCGCCATGAGGCGCCAACATTAACTCGACGCTGGGATTTTAACAACGTCGCCGCTCGGCCTATTCGCTCCCGCGTGCTCCATGGCCATCAAGATCCGTGAAAACGGACAAATTTTTAGCTTTTTCCCGCAGAAGAGCTTGTCAGCTGTCCGATTCCAGCCTAAAACCGTCGTCCATGCGCAAAAAGCTGTTCCCCGCGGCTGCACTGGTAATTCTCGCGGCGCTCGCACAAGCCGACCCCCAGGCGGCCCTCACTCGCCTAGCCGACGGTTTTGATTACCCTGTTGGCAAACCGGACGCTGATGGTTACCGAATTTCTCGCGGCTTTACGCCCCACGGCCACTTGGGCGAGGATTGGGTCGGGCAAGGAGG
>JAFAKL010000245.1 GCA_019235445.1 Verrucomicrobiota bacterium
GGTACTTAATCTGCCCGAGGCCTCCAGAGTTGACGAGGCCGTTATGGCTATCGTCCTGTGCCCGGCCGGGGATTACGAGCAACGGCGTCACCAGTATGATGTGTTTATCGCCGGAGGGGTAGAATATGTGGCTTCCAAATCCAAGGAGTAGGTCACTCCGAATGGGGATCCGAGCAAAATCGATTTTGAGCCTTACATCAAGCAATGGGCCTCGCAATATGGGCTTTCGGTAGAGCAAGCGCAGGGGGAGGTCGAAAAGTGGGCGGCGGAAGTTCAGCAGAAACGCGAGAGCGTCTCCGATTTGGCATTGGCTGAATTCGTCAACAAGCGCTTCGAGAAAGCCAGGGAACTATTCGAGCAATCGCGCAACAAACAGAGGAAGAACTCGAGAAGAGCGAGCGCAAAGAGGCAGAACTGCGGGAGCAAACCGGGAAACTGAGGGCAAAAGTAGTCAACGAGTTACGGCGAGCCGGTGACTCGAGCTACAACGACTATCGATTCGCTGAAGCACTGGAGAGCTACCAAAAGGCATTGAGCAAACTGAAACGAGAAAGTGATCCTGGTCTTTGGGCCGCTACTGTGGATGACGTCGGCACGGCATGCGACGAGTTAGGCATCAGAACTGAGGGTCCGAAGGCGACCGAATATTTGGCGAAGGCGGTGGCAGCCGACCGGAGCGCACTTGAGGTGTTCACCCCGCAAGATCTGCCCCAGCAATGGGCTATGACCCAGAACAACCTGGGCATCGCGTTACAAGAGCAGGGGATCCGGGGACTTCCCTTCCCCGTTCCGACTCTTTGGTTCTGCTACTTTTGCGGGGAAACCCATGAGAGGGTGACTAACTGCGCCTGCGGTAAGTGCGTTGAATTCTATGGGACCAAGTGCGACGGAGCAACCTCGTAGCCTTATATCCTAAGGGAAACTTACCTCCGACTCCCGGCCGATATTCAGCGCCTGGCAGTCTATTTCGTTCTTTAGGCTGCTCACCCCTAAACCTCCCATCCCATCAGTCCTCTTTTAAATAACCCGATCACGGTCAGCTCCCGGTCCGGATCGCGGGAAACGGAAGTGGTGTTCATGTTCGCGGGGAGTGTGTCCATTCTGAAACCTAAAGCTTCGGAGATGTCGAGACGAAAAGCTGGGGCGGATCTACCCACACATGAAACAAAAAGCTGCCGTGTGCGGCGGGTTTACTGCAACAACCCCAATCTCGGCAGTCTCCTGTGGGATTTTACCACAAAGCTGTTTTCATGAGCGGAGGATCCTCATACAGCCGATTTCAAGAAGGATTTGGCCAAACGCGGCTCAATGTGTCAGTAGCCAGATCCATCACACGGTGCATAAAATTAAGTTGACCGGAGATGTTAAATTTAGGTGCTTCGTGTCGATGTACTTTCTGTAGCACCTTAGCGGAATGCAAAAGCTCAGTATCGTCGCAGTTAATCTCGAAAAGTTTAGGTTTTGTCAGTCCAAAATTTGAAAATTTATCAAAACACATTTGAAGTGTTCGGTGATCCCTCACCCGCAGAGGCTACTTCCAAGCGCACTTACGCGAGGCGTTATCTCAACATGTTTAGTCAACTTCCCACAGGCGACTATAAAATACCGTCACCTGAGGTCTACGTTGCTTCCTTAAATGAGCTTCAATGGGCGAGGGATGTGTGGGCAGACGCGACACCGGTCAGTGGCGAATTTGTACCAATTTACGTGGAGGAATGCCGCACCATGACCGAGGACAGGCTCTTAGACCACCTTGAAAAGGCAGTTGAGGAGGTCCGCATGCCCTTTCGTCGTCACCAGCAACGCGAAAGCGTCACCAAGAAGACAGAAAAAAACAACAAAAAGTCTCATTCTCGTTGATCTGGTTTTGCGACATGATCGGCGCGGACTTTCTTCTATTGTCTATTTTCATTTTCAATCAATCTGCAATATAAATCCACCGGTCTTTACAAACTCAATCAACGTCGTGGAGGTTCGCCGACAAACGTGCGTCTTGCTACAAATGGCACGTTCCCATTTATCGGAAGCGTTGCATACTTTGCAGAAACGCTAACGGCTTGGCACGACATCTTCGATTCGGAGAACCAATCCAGGCAATGCTTTTAGGAAACGATCATGAACTTTATTGGGTGTCCGAGGCTGACTCCCGCGCTTTTGGCGCAGGTCATTTGGACTTGGCGGTTGTCGAGCATATACCCGCCGGGTGGTTGGTGTTTGACTAATTCATGAGGTTCGACGATCTGAATCCACCACGTGCCTACTGAAGCACCTTCCGAATCGTCCTCAACGGTAGCGGCTCAAGGCCCACAAGTACTTCCAATACTGGGTCGACCAGGACGGAAAGGGCCTCCAGCATGGGCCTCCGGGCTGCAGCCCGAAAAATCAGATTTAAGCCCTCGCTCCCGAGGGGGACTTTGTGCAAGATGAGGGGGAACTCAAGCTAATTTGCGATATTCGCGGATCGCGTAAAGGGCTGTCTGTCGCTCCTGGAGAGCTTTTCAAACCGCGTCCTTAACTGCCTCCCCTCTGAATCGATCGTCTTCCTGGCCGGCGGCGAACACCTCGGTTCCCGCCGTCTCTCGAATAAAACGATTTGTCTGTCACGCGCTTTCAGCGCTAGGCGTCTTTCTTGTTCTCGTTCCTAGGGCTCCCAAAGCCTCGCCCTAGGCTGTCATGAATCGCAGCTTCGCTGCTTGGTCGCGACTATCCCGCCGTGATTTTCACCTCGTCGGTCATGATAAGACCTTCTTCACAGACCAAGGCGATTGCGCCATCGAGGAGTTGGGTACCGGGATCATCGTAGCGGATCAACTCGGTTCCATTGATGGATCCGGTGACACTGGTTCCATTCACTTCGAGATCGAACTGATACCGTTCACTCCAATTCCAGTCGTATGGGACCTCAGCTAGCAGATGGGCATCGTCGTAGTTTCGGATCAGGCGCA
>JAFAKL010000405.1 GCA_019235445.1 Verrucomicrobiota bacterium
CGTCAGCTCATGCTGAACGCCGAATCAGAAGCCGTGCGGCGCGGCTGTCACGGAGCTTGGCTAGAAACATTCACTTTTCAGGCACGAGGGTTTTATGAAAAGCTGGGGTACAGAGCCTTCGGCACTATTCCCAGTTACCCGCCGGGACACAAGCGGATCTTTATGCTTAAGTGGCTCACGCCAGAGCGTATTTAACAAATGCTGCCAAACACGTAATATGCAGCAAGAAAACGTCAAACCAATGTGCGGGACCTCAGATGTTCGTTTTCGCAAGCTGGGCAACACGGGCTTTGACGTTTCTACAATTGGCTTTGGAACCTGGCAGATCGGCGGCGGACGATGGCAATCCCGGCCACGAAAGGAGCTGGTCGAGCTTCTTCGAGGTTCTTTTGACTTAGGCGTTAATACCTATGATGCGGCTATCGTTTATGGCCAGTACGTCGATGACCGCGGTGTTCTCCAGAGTTGCTCTCAGGAGCTGTTGGGCTAGGCGTTCACCAGCCAGCGATCGTCTCTTTTACTACATCAAGATTGGTCAGTTCGACGAGTTTAGCCATCGATCAGCATACGACGGCGAGAGATTAGCGGAACAACTACGGCTGTGCGATCGGGAATCGCAAAATGGCCAGGATCTCTCACTGAATCAACGAATCCGAGCTGGAACATACCATCAACTGGTACTTTTCCGTGGACAATGCGCACGCCGCGAAATCAAGTTCTCCGGCTCATTGAGCGGATGGAGCTACCCAATCTCTCGCGTCGCTCTTCGGAGCGATTGCATACTCCAGCGACGGTCAGAAATCATATCGCTCTAGCTTACCCCGGTTTTGCTCCTTTGCTACTCAGCCCCCGGTAATTGTGCTTGGGTCCCGATGCAGGCAAAGATATCAGTTATTATACCGTGCACACGGTGCCGCCCTTACTCAAATCAATGGCTCCGTGGCTTAAGCAGGTTTTTTGGTTCACCATTGCCAAATATAGTGGATTTTTTTGCCCGGCTACGTCGTGTTCATATCTGCTCCCTAGCTTGGTGCAGCAGCGTGAGCTTAAACGTACAGATTCCGGGGACAGTTGGATCATCGACGGTTAATTTCATGTGCCTTTATTTTCCGGTCTCCGGGCCACCTAGATTCCCAATCCCAAAGGCAAGAATATTCATTACTATTGTAAACTGCTGGGCCCGATGATTTATTCCCGAGAAACCGGCGAATATTTTAAGGTCAAGATGAGGTTAACGCATCAATAAGGACCTCTAATCCAAGAAATCAAAGCCAATGCCAGAGGTTTTCGATCCTTCTCTAAGCTACCGCACTCGAATTCTCTTCTTCTGCGAAAAACTAACCTTTTTCACAGCATGAAAATCACCCGGAAAATGCCGAAGAGCGTTTTAATTCCTGGTGCAGGCGATGGCGGGCCCGGCTTAACCGGGACATGACCGTACCTGACGGCACGTTCAGTGTTGAAGCCAATTGCTTGTAGGACCATCCTTCGATTTCGCGCAGGACCAAAAGTTCCCGCGTTTAACTGGCAGGCTGTTCAACGCCTCGTCGAGTTGTTGTACCCGCTCTTCGTGAGAGGACTCGTACAGCGACGTGCCATTCGTTCTGGCGTGAATCGCTGGGTCAAACGGGACCATGTACGATTGTTTGGCATGCTTCTTGAGCCAGCTGTAGGCGGCGTTCCGGACGATCGCTAATAGCCAGGCTCGAGCGCTATCTCCGCGAAATCCTTTAAACCCCTTCAGTGCTCGAACGTAAGCCTCTTGAACAACATCCTGCGTGTCTTCATCTCTTCTGACTAGCAAGCGCGCAAGATTGTACGCAGCGTCCAAATGAGGCAGGAAGAGCTCTTCAAAACTCGACTGCTTTTCTTCCATCTGGATTACGAGCCGATTGCGGACTGGTCGTTTTATTCCCGGAATTCGGCTTCCTTTTTCTTCGGGGTGGTTTTTCGCTCTCGCTTAAAGGGGTCGGTATACCAGGTGTTAGGTTATAGGCCAGGGAACGAAACTGCTCGTCGCCAATTGTCTTGAAGATTGGTTACTGACCGTTGCCTTGGATGAGATCGGTTGAGACCGGCGTCAAGCTTCCGAAAATGCCATCGTTCCCCTCGTGAGGCCCAGCGGCGAAAAAGAGCGCATTGGCGGGTCCCGAGGTCTGGAGCGAGGGCTGTCCAGCACCAAAGGAAATTCCCCAAAGCCCGTCGATGACAATGGGATTGTCGCTTGGATCGCGCAGTCTCCCCTCAAATCGGCCGGTAACCGCATCAAACGCCAGGATTTCTCCACTTCCGAACTGGCCGACTATCACCTTATGACTAAAGCTTCCGAAGTCGCTTGGAGCAAGAGTTAGCCCCCAAGGTGCATTGAACCGATCGCTGTGTTCCAGGCGTAGCAACAGACGCCCTCGTGGCGAAAAGACATCAACAAAGCCGAGTCCCGCACCAGAAACGACAAAGTTTTTAGCCTGATTCTGTTGCGCGTAAGCAACATAAAGGTTGCCGCCGATGTTTTGCACATTAAACGGAGCGAACCCGCTGGGAATATCGTCATCCTCGAAAGCCTCGTCTCGAGTCTCAACGCGGGTAAAGTTCGTATCGTAAACTTTGATCTTTCCTTCTTTCAAATCTGCTACACACAGAAATCGATTGTCTTCGATCTGAACTATTGTCGCGCCTGTGAGTATCGAGTTGGGCGATCCCTGAACTTCCACCACAGCATCCATCCCCGAGTTCCATGCCGAGATTGTGCCGTCTAAGGACACAAAAATGAAGTGGGCTGGGTTACCCGACGTTATGGCAAAGTCGGTGGTGCTCCCGTTGAAGACCACACCAGTTGGGGTGCCGATCGCAGACTGCGCTGTGTGGGGAATCGTGACCGTCAATGGCACTTTGGTTCCTGCTCCGTTGTAAAGCGTGGAAACTCCGGAGCGGTTATCGGCAACCCACCAGGGACTCGTAGTACCTCTCGCGACGCCCCAGGGATTTTTCAAATTTGGGTCGGGAGGGTTTGTTCCCTCGAGCGCCGTATCCGAGACCAAATTTGTCTGTTGGTACTGCTGCGCAAACAAGGCTGCCGGCCAAATTAACACACACGCCGAGAAAAAACTGCAAGCTCGGCGCCGTAAAAAGCCATGATCGAGATAGAGTGATTTTTTCATGGAGGATTTCCTGAAAGAAGACTACGGGCTGGGTTGGCGGCGTCGTGGAATCGAGCGCATGTACGTCCCTTTGGCCCGGATCAGCGCTCTTTCAAGACAGACGTCAACTTTTCAAACACCCTCTTAGAACTCGCGCCAAGCTGCATCCGCGTCCGCTGCAAGATCGGTAAGCAGCTTAAAGAACTCTGGCGTCTGGCCGTTGAAAAGGCCGTCCGCGGTCAGAGCCCTTACGGCCCCCATCGCGGCCCCTTTTGTTTCGGTGGGGCGAATAATCGAACAGATCGGGAATTTTCGGCTGAGGAATGGGCACGGTTCAGGCATGATCAGGTTTGCTTGTAACGATTCCGGCTGGTTTGTAGTAAGATCCACAAACGTCACCGACGAGCCCGTGACGGGATCTACATCAGTCAACGGAGTCGCATTGCCCGCTTTGTCATGCCAAGTCTGAAAGTGCGACGTCTCTGTTGGGCCGATGCTGAGCAGGATGCGCAAAACTTCCGGATCGCTCACCCTTTGAGCCAGCGACGGATAGAGGCTGCTACCGCCTTGCTCAATAAAGGCAAAGTGAAATCCGGCCGTAAACGCGATCGCTTTGAGGTGATTGGTCTCGTTACCAATCGCACCGCCCATCGTGTCAGCATCATTTCTGGGAATTGCAGTCCGATTTTTGATTCCTCCCGGCGGATTAACTGCTTGGGCAAAAACAAAGTTAGGATCGAGATCGGGGTTGTTCGCGTCGCTGCGGTACCGAGTCCAGAAACTGGTGTCCACGTTGAGCTGCATGAGGTTTGTGAGCCGGTTCTTTCCTGAGGAGCCTGTCGCCGTACTGCCCGGCAACGTACGAAAGTGAGGGCCATCAAGGAGATCAAGCTCGGCGGTCGAGGCGCCTTTGGAAGCTAAGTAGGCCCTTATGAATGCCGCGTGGCTGAGTTCATCGTCGGTGTTGTCATGGATATACTGGGGCATATCCG
>JAFAKL010000427.1 GCA_019235445.1 Verrucomicrobiota bacterium
GACGACCTCTTTCCACGGCCCTTCGGAATATTCCTGGCTAAGGTCTTGCCCTTCCTTCTGCATCATCGGTGTCAAATCGGTCAGCAGCCCGGTGGCAGCACGCTGGGCAATGGTGAAACGGTCCAGCACCGCGAGATCCGGGCCGACGCCGCTCCGTACCGCGGTCATCAGCTTGGCAGCGTCCGTCTCTGATCCGGGCACGGCTTCCACCGTAACCTTCACCTTAGGATTTTTCTGGCTGTATTCATCTGCCGCTTTTTGATAAGCAGCTTTTTCGTGGGCACTGAGCGAAGAATTGAGCCAGAACTTGAGTTGAGTCTGTCCATCAGCGGCTGCCGATATCCCTAGACAGCAGCCGACCAGGATGAATTTACCAAAAGTTTTCATGTGGGGGGTTGGCTTGTTAGATTTCCAGACGATCCGCCGGCGGTTGGGCCTGAGCCCAGACCGGCAAGACATTGACAATACAAACCCGCTCCGGTAATCGGTCAAGGTTCATAGAAGTGGAGATTTCTCGCGATGCTCTTGCACAGTCCCTCAGACGGCTCTCAATCCGTTTACTCGAACTTAACGCATGGTGTGATCGGGACCGCCAACTGATTGAAGAAGGAGAGTTTCGCACTCGCCCAGACGCCTCCTGGTCCAAAATTAGCCTTGGCGAGCCATGGCCTGCCATCGAAACACCCGTGGAGATCCAGTTCGAAACCGTGATTCCAAAGAATTGGGCGGGGTCTCTCGTGCATGGCCGTTTTCAGTTGGGCGGCGAAGCGCTCCTTTTCATGAACGGCCGACCGATGGGGGGCTTGAATTCGCTGCATCAAGAGTACCCGCTCTTGAGCGAGGCGAAAGGTGGAGAGACATTGCGTTTCCAGGCGCAAGTCGTGCCGCACGGGTTGTTCGGGACGCCTGTTCCCCAGCCTCGCCTCGACCTGGCCTGCATCCTCGTTCCTGAGGAGGACGCCCGTGCGCTCTACCGGGATCTCGCTACTGCATTGGACGCGGCGGGGTATCTCGCGCGCAAGAGCAGGGTAGCGCTCGCCGAAGCCCTGCTCGGCGCGATTCACCGGGCCTTCAGAGAGACAATTCTTCCCCGGAACGATACGGAAGAATATCTTGCCCGGATTGCGGTCGTATCGGAAAACCAGCCGGCAGACGATTTTTATGGCAATGAAGAGCGTCCAGGATCGCTCTGGGAAAGGTGGAAGTTTCGTTCGCCTTCTGGTTCGTTGACCACCCAACAACGATCGCGGTTACGCGAGGTGCGGACCGCTTTTGCTGCAGAGCTGGCCCAGTTGAGAGACCGCTTTCCGCCCGAAGGCCAGGCCTGGTTGACAGGCCATGCCCACCTCGATCTGGCCTGGCTTTGGCCCTTGGAAGAAACGAGGCGAAAAGCCCGCCGGACGTTTTATTCCGTCGTTGGACTCATGGAGAGGTATCCGGAGCTGCGTTTCAATCAGTCGAGCGCGCAAGTTTATGCCTGGATCGAGCACGACGACCCCGCGCTCTTCCGGGAGATCCAGGGTCTCGTGCGAAACGGCCAGTGGGACATCGTCGGGGGTATGTGGGTTGAGCCTGACGGCAATCTGCCCTGCGGGGAATCCTGGGTTCGACAGCTGTTATTTGGCCAGAGATATTTTCAAAGCCGATTCGCCCAGGGTGCAACGGTGGCATGGTTGCCGGACTCTTTCGGCTTCAACGGGAATCTGCCGCAGCTGTTGCTCTCCGCGGGCATCCCTAATTTTTTTACCCACAAACTGACTTGGAATGAGAGAAACCCGTTCCCCTACGATCTCTACTGGTGGGAAGGCATCGATGGCAGCCGGGTCCTGGCGCACAGTTTCAGCAATCCTGACAATGGGTACAATGCCCGGCTGACGGCTCTGGAACTCGGCGAGACCTGGCGACGGTTTCGAGGCAAAGCGCATCACGATGCGACGCTGCTCGCCTTCGGTTACGGAGATGGCGGGGGCGGCCCGACAGAGGAAATGCTGGAACGCTTCCGGCGGTTTCGTGACTTCCCAGGGATGCCAAATCTCCGCATGGATCGCGTCGTAGAGTATTACAAGACGATTGCCGCCCAATCCTTGCCCGTCTGGGTCGGCGAGAAATACCTGGAATACCACCGCGCGACATTCACCACTCAAGGGAAGGTAAAGCTTCTGCACCGCCAGCTGGAACACGCTCTCGTGGAGGCGGAATCGGCTGCGGTCCTGGCAGCACTCCAACGACAAATGGCTTACCCGGAAGCGCCGTTCCGCCGGCTCTGGGAAATCCTTCTGCTGAACGAATTTCACGATATCCTTCCCGGTTCGAGCATCCACACGGTGTACGAAACGGCCCATCGCCAATTGGCCGCGGCTCTGGACGAATGCTCCTCCATTCGCGATCGGGCCATCTCTTCCGGCAAAGGAAATCAGGAGCCGGAATCTGCCAAGGATTTGGAAGGATTGATCTGGAATCTTCAGATGGATGACCGCCCCTTGTTGGCTGAGATCGCAGCGGACCCGCAGGAACCGACGAGGCGGATCATTGCAGGCGAAAAAGAAGTTGTAACTCAGCAGCTCGAGGGAGGCCGCCTGTTGATCTGGGCCGATGAGGTTCTGGTTCCAGGCCTGGGGGCGCTTCCTCTTCGGTCTGTCCCAGGAGAACCGGGCGCGATGCTTTCGGGCATCCAGACGGACTCCACCGACCTGGAGACCGAGAAGCTTCGGATTCGGGTGAACGGCGACGGCACACTCGCATCACTCTTCGACAAAGACTGCGGCCGCGAAGTTCTGGCCGGGCGCGGCAACCAGCTCTGGCTATTCACGGACATTCCGCGCCAGTTCGACGCCTGGGACATTGATGCCTCCTATGCCGAGGAGGGTATCGAGCTCTGCTGCGACACGGCGCCGGAATGTATTGAAACCGGCCCGTTACGGGGTGCCATCCGGGTGCGACACCGGCATGAGCAGATCGAAATCACTCAGGATTACCGTCTGAGCCGCGGTTCAGGGTTCCTGGAGATCCGGACTCGGGTTCGGTGGCATGGTCGACGGCAATTTCTGCGCGCCCTCTTTCCACTGGAGATCCGCACCCATGAAACGTGGGCCGAAACCGCCTTTGGTGCGGTGGCGCGATCCAACCATCGAAACACTCCCTGGGACGAAGCTCGTTTCGAGATGCCGATGCATCGTTGGGCCGATGTCAGCGAACCGAATTACGGAGTCAGCCTGCTTAACATCGGCAAATACGGTTATAACGTGAACGGAAGCGTGTTAGGAATCAGCCTGCTCCGTTCCCCCATTTATCCGGACCCTTATGCCGACGAAGGCGACCATGAATTTGTCTACGGGATCTATCCGCACCGGGGCACATGGCGCAACGGAACGGTCCAGGCCGCCCGGCGCTTGCATTCGCCACTCAGATTTGCCGCGGGGCGCGACGACGCCAAGATCCGGTCCTCCTTGTTCCGGCTTCGTGGGGACACAGTGGAGTTAGCGGCTTTGAAAAAGGCCGAGGATTCGGAGGACATCCTCCTGCGATTCTATGAGCCGCACGGAAACCGGGCCAGGACAACAATTGAAATGGCGGTTCGGGTGCGAAA
>JAFAKL010000170.1 GCA_019235445.1 Verrucomicrobiota bacterium
GGGATATCGCGGGGCACCCAGGCTATGGTGCGTGCAGATCGACGGAAGGTGATTCTCCAGGATGGCCGAGGTCGGTCAAAGTTTGTCGGCTCTCTGGCCGAAGGGACCGAGCGCTTTGGAATGAAAGAGTCGGTCGGCCCAGACTTCGCTCTTGCCAGCAACTTTTAGAACGAAAGGGGCCTAATCTTGAAAAGTATTCGGAGCTCAACGAGGCTGGACCTCGTATGGCATCGAAAAAAATCTCAATTGTTCTTGCCGATGTGGATGGCACGCTGGTGGATAGCAAAAAGCGGCTGACCGAGCGTGCAAAAAGGGCCATTCAAAAGCTGGAGGAGGCCGGAATCAAATTCGCAGTGACAAGCGGTCGGCCTCCACGAGGGATGAAAATGATCGCTGAAGAGACCAACTTATCGACGCCAATCGCCGCCTTTAACGGCGGCATGATAGTTGAAGCAAAAACCTTGAAAGTGCTGAGCCAGCAGACGCTGGACGCCGAAACGGCGCAAGCGGTGATAAAGCGGATTGGAGCATTCAACCTCGATGTGTGGGTCTACGCCGGCGTCGATTGGTATCTTCGCGACCTTAAGGCACCCCACCGCGAGAAAGAGGAGCAAACAGTGCAGTTTCCACCCAAAGTCGTCGAAAATTTCGATGAAGCTCTGCAGCAAGGTGTCGCAAAAGTAGTGGGCGTCAGCGACGACTATAATCTGGTGGCCACGGCGGAGAAAGGAATTATCCAGGAATTTGAACATGGCGTTCATGCGAAATGCACCACCACGTCGAGAGATTGCGAACCAAGCGTCTCGGCGGCCCGCTCGCAGCCTTACTACCTGGATGTCACGCACCCTAAGGCAAACAAGGGGTTCGTAGTCGAAATGCTCTCTGATATTCTCAAAATCCCCCCGACAGAGTTCCTGACGATTGGCGATATGCCAAACGATGTGCTGATGTTCGAAAAGAGCGGGTCCTCCGTGGCGATGGGACAGGCGAGCGAAGAAGTAAAGAAGTCCGCGACCTATGTGACTGCGGGAATGGATGACGAAGGGTTTGCCAAAGGAATGGAGCAATTTGTTTTGGGCTGAGGAACTGGAATCAGCCAGGTCCCTTCGTCGCCTGGCATTTTTCAGGTGGAGTTAGTTCGTGACTAATTCAAAAGACTCAACTCAACTTCGGCCTTTTCGAGCGCCTCGAGGGCGGCCTCTAAATGCGGAGCTTCGATACGGTAAAGGTCCGGCCAGCGAAGCATGTCGGTGATGATCGTTTTGGTGGTATGAACCCTTTCTTTGGACCATCGAAGAACGGTCAAGGAAAGCGACCGATGGGAAAGATTTTTATCTGTAATGATGTTAGGAGTCATGGATCCTATGACCTAGCATTGGCCATGCCAGCAGACTTGGAACTCTTGCAGGTTCGGCTGGGGATCGTCGTTAATGGCTCATCCTGAAGGAGTTGCGTGCTCAGAAGAAGATGTTCGCCCTCTGAGCGGTCTTCACCGATCTCGCTGCCAATTCGGATCTGCCCCATCCTTCGGCAGATTTTTCCCCTGCCCTCGTTTTGTGCCGCTGCCGCTTCCCGTCCAGCCCTGGAACGCGGCTTCGAGGCAGCAAATTTTGTCAGGTATTCAACCCTTTCGTGATAAGCCGGGGTACGGGGGACAATTCACTTACCTGCGCCGATCAATCTTCAAGATTGGCCCGGATTTCAAGGCCGATTTCCTTTGTTGAAACCAGGTCGGTTCCTTCGGACCAGATATCCCTGGTGCGCAAACCGTTGGCAATGGTCTTGCGTACCGCCGATTCGATCCGCGCCGCAGAATCGTTCAAGTGAAATGAGTAGCGCAGCATCATGGCGACAGAAAGGATCTGAGCGATTGGATTCGCAACTCCCTGGCCCGCGATGTCCGGAGCAGATCCTCCACTTGGTTCATAGAGGCCGAAGCGATAGTAGCCATGCTGACCCGTTCCGAGGCTGGCGCTGGGTAACATTCCGATCGACCCAGTCAGCATGGCCAGTTCATCGCTCAGAATATCGCCAAACAGATTCTCGGTCACCACGACGTCGAATGTTTTTGGCGCGCGGATAAATTGCATGGCAGCGTTGTCGACCAGCAAATGCGTCAATTCTACCTCGGGGTACTCCTGAGCAATCTCCTTGAGGACCGCGCGCCAAAGCAGGCTGTTCTCGAGGACATTTGCCTTGTCCACCGAGACAAGCTTACGCTTGCGCAATCGGGCAATCTGAAAGGCAAGGTTTGCGATCCTCTCGACCTCGGATTTCCGGTAGACCATGGTATCAACGGCAATCGTGTCGCCGTGTTCCTTGCGAGTCCCTTTTGGTTGGCCAAAATACAAACCACCGGTCAATTCCCGAATACAAAGAATTTCAAAGCCGCCTTGGACGAGGTCCGGCCTCAAAGGTGAAGCGGCCGAGAGCTCAGGCAAACAGAGAGCCGGCCGCAGATTGGCAAATAAACTGAAGTGTTTCCGCAGGGGCAGAAGAGCCGCGCGCTCCGGTTGTTCATTTGGAGGCAACTTTTCCCATTGAGGACCGCCGACAGAACCAAACAATACTGCATCGCTGACCTCGCAGTTCGAAAGAGTCTCCTCGGGCAGCGCCTTTCCCTTGGCGTCAATAGCGGCCCCTCCCACCAGGGATTCTGTGAGCTCGACGCGGAAATCGTCCAGCTCGGCACATCGCTGGAGGAGTTCGATCGCCTCCGCCATTACTTCGGGGCCGATCCCATCGCCGGCTAAAGCGGCTATCTTATAGGTCAGTGGCATACCCAATTCACCATGGCAGATTTTTTTTGTACGGCCAGGACCTGAGCGCAACTACTCACCATCCAAAGGAGATCGAACAGCGACTATCACGACCGCAGCTTCTTTTGTTTTTTTGGCGTCAGATCTTGCCCGCGCGCCGCAAGAATAAAATCCCTCATTCTCTCTCGATCTTTGAAGCCTTCTTTACTCTCGACTCCGCTTGCGACGTCCACGGCGTAGGGTCGCATCTGGCATACTGCGTCCGCCACGTTTTCTGGTGTCAAACCCCCAGAAACGATCAATGGTTTCTCGAGTTCTACCCCTCGGAGCAACGTCCAATCGAACCGCTTCCCGGTGCCGCCAAACGAACCTTCCTGGTAGCTGTCGATCAGCAGGCCGAAAACCGGGTATGCCCGAACCTGCTCCAGGAGCCCAACATTCCTCAAGCGCACCGTTTTGACCACCGGTTTGCGGAACCTGAGCAAGGATTCGCAAAATTCCCTGGATTCTTCGCCATGGAGCTGCAGCCCGTCGAAAAGATCCATCTCCAACCATTGACAAGCTTCTTCCAAGGCCGGATTAACGGCCACGGCGATCCGAGAGATCTCCGGAGGCAACTCCTGGATCCAGGCCGCTTCCTTCTGCCATTGGATGAAGCGTTTCGATCCCGGATACAGATTAAATCCCAATGCGTCGGCTCCGCACTCGACTGCGGCGATCGCATCAGCCTCCTTTTTCACCCCACAGATCTTCACCCGAAGGCGATCAGAATGTCTCAGGAAGAAGCGCTTCAAATTGAAAGGGTTAGCGCTCACGGCACATTAGTTTGGTTACGGTAATTCCATGGCCTGATGAAAAATCCAGCCTTTTTCAGTTTACTGCGCCCGGTTTCTCACTACAATGCGCGACATTGATCCTCAGGAAAATCATTAACAAGGAGTAAGTGGAAGATGGAAGGCGAAGAGAAGTCCAAAAAGGTTGCGAAAGAAAAACGAAGCGTCAAGAAGTCCAAGACTGTGGCACTGACTGCAAAGGAAGTTGCCGTAGCCCCAGTAGCGAACAAATCAGCAGCGCGGAGCAGTTCCGGCACCGCAGCCGCGAAGCGCCCAGTGCGCTCCAGCGAAGCAGAGGAACCAAGCTTCGAGCAGGTTCAGCTTCGTGCGTACTTCATTGGGGAGCGCCGCAAAAGCTTAGGGGTTCCCGGCGATGAGACTTCTGATTGGGTAGAGGCCCAACTGGAGCTCAAAGCGGAACTAACATCTAAATAAGTCAGGTTTCTGCTCGGCAGATTGCTGACCGAGTCTAGAACGGA
>JAFAKL010000281.1 GCA_019235445.1 Verrucomicrobiota bacterium
GGCAGATGGACTCGGTGGCCACGAAAGTGGGGATGTGGCCAGTAAGATGGCGGTTGATATTGCCATTGCGACTTTCCAGCGGATGAATCCCGCCAACCTGCCGAAGCAAATCCTTAAACAAATCTTCGATTCGGCGAATCTGGCGGTCTACGAGGCAGGGATGGCCGACCCTCGGGGAGGCCGCATGGCTACGACCTTGTCCGTCTGCATTTTTCGCGACAAGGAGTTGTTCATCGGACATGTCGGAGACACCCGCGTTTATCTGGTACGGCAGGAAGTCATGCGCCGCCTGACCGATGACCATTCCTACACGGCGATGCAGGTGAAGTTACGGCTGATCAGCGAGCATGAGGCGAAAGCAAGCAGGCTCCGTTCGATGCTGACCCGCACGGTAGGGAATGAACCGATCGTTCGGTTCGATTACAAGCACCTCAAGCTGATGTCCCGCGATCGCATCGTTCAATGCACGGACGGGCTTTATTGTTACCTCAGCGACAGCGACCTCTGCGAAGGAGTCGATCGGCTGAATATGGATGAAATTTGCCCTTACTTGATTGCGCTTGCCGAGCGGCAGAAGACCGATGATAACCTCTCAGTGCAAGTCGTTCAAGTCGACCGGCTCGTTGAGCCGAAGCATGACCGGCCGATCTCCCTTCTGAAAAAAGCGGGAGGGGGACCAACAACCAGTATGAGTAATGAAGTTAAATCCGGCGACCTCATTGACGCCCGGTTCGAGATCGAGAGTGTGATCAGCCGGAGTGGGATGGCTTCTATCTACAAGGCAAAAGACCGACAAACCGGACAGTTGGTGGCCATCAAGATCCCCTATATGCAGTTGGAATCGGACCCGGCGGCTTTTTCCCGTTTTCAACGTGAGGCGGAGATCGGGGAGTTGCTGAACCATCCAAATATCATCAAATTCATCAAGGTCCCGAACAAAGGCCGGCAATACATCGTGACGGAGTACCTGGAGGGCAAGCCGTTGAGCACGGTGCTCAATGAGTTGAGACCTTTGCCCATACCGGACGCCGTCCAGATCGCCAGCTACGTCTGTGCAGCGCTCGCCCACATGCACCAACACAAGGTTGTGCATCGGGATCTCAAGCCGCAGAACATTATGATTTGTGATGACGGCACCCTCAGGATCATTGACTTCGGGATTGCCAAATCCACCGAAATGCGCCGGCTCACGTTTGCCGGATTCACGCCGGCCATGGGCACACCCGATTATATGGCCCCGGAACAGGTCAAAGGAAAACGGGGGGACGAACGGACCGACATCTACAGTTTGGGCGCCGTTCTCTACGAGATGACGACAGGGTCGGTGCCGTTTGAGGGTCCGAACCCTTTTATTGTCATGAACTCGCGTATCACCGGGGATCCAGTCGCACCGCGGAAAGTGAATCCGGAGATCCCCGAAGCACTCGAAGAGATTATCCTGCACGCCATGGAGCGGGAGCCGGAACGCCGCTACCAATCGGCCCTTGCTATGAAAAAGGAGTTGGACGACCCGGAATCGGTCAAGATCACGGGGCGCCATCATCATCTGCAATCACCGAAGGCCTGGAGTACCCGGTGGCAAGGTTCACGATTGATCGTTCTCTCTGCAGCCGTGCCGATCGTGGTCTTTGCCGGGGCACTGTTCGTTACGCGGTGCCATCAGTAGGAGTCAGGATTCAGGAGACAGGAGACTGGACAGGAGTGGTAGAATGCTTGTGTGTCAACTTGCCAGGTAGATTTCCGGTTCTGACTCCTGTCTCCTCAGAATAATGAAAACTATCCGGGTTTTTGTTTCCTCCCCAGGCGACGTCCGAACGGAACGAACCATAGCGGACCGGCTCATCCGCCTGACGGCGGAGGAACTGGGGATTCCAGTCAGCGTTCAGTATTCGAACCTTCTCCGTGGCCAGGAATTCTCGCAATTTCCGGATGGTTCCCTCGAAGCAGACTCGAGCGAGTTGATCCTGTGTCCCTATTTCTGGGAGTACCAGCGGTTCTCACCGGAACTTGGCTACCAGGACCAGATGCCGAATACGGCCCAATTTGATTTAGTCATTTGCATCCTCTGGTCACGCCTGGGGACGAAATTGCATCCTCGGTTCCAGATGCCGGACGGAACCGAGCCTCAATCGGGTACGGACTACGAGATTGCCTGGGCGATAGCGCAGCGCGCCAAGACGCCCGGCAGACCCGAGCTGCACGTCTATCGTAACCGCAGCCAGCCAAATCCGCCGCTGGATTCGCCAGAAAAACTGGAAGAATTTCTCGGACAGTGGAAATCGCTTAAGGCGTTTTTTGAATCCTGGTTAAAGGACGGCGAGGGTCAATATGTTGGCGCATTCAACAACTATTACAATCTGGAAGAGTTCGAACGCCTGTTCCGTGAGCATTTTCGGGATTTTCTATCCACTCAGGTTTCCACCGAGCGCCAACGGCAATTGATCGGGAGACGCAGCCAGGCCCGGCGCTGGAAGGAAAATCCATTTCGCGGTCTGCAGATTTTCGATTTCGAGCATGCGGCCATTTTTCAGGGAAGAACGAAAGCGATCGGGACGGTATTGGAAGCCTTGGAAGTGCAGTCCAGAGCGCAGCAGCCTTTTGTGCTGGTGGTGGGCCCGAGCGGCTCAGGGAAAAGCTCGCTGATTCGAGCGGGCGTGCTTCCATTGCTAACGCAACCGGAGACGATGGAAGGAATCGGGCTCTGGCGGTGGGCGGTGACCAGACCAGGAGCCGGGGGAAGCGACGGTGATTGCTTCAACGCTTTGGCAGCCGCGCTGCTGGAACCCCACGCCCTGGCCACCTTGCGGAATTCGGAATCACTAAGCGTCGTTCGTGATTTGGCGACCGAACTGAGGGATCACTACGAGAGCGCATCGCTTCGCGTCCGAGACGCGCTCGATCATGCCTCGCGGGAATGGAAAGTCCAGCAATCGCACTATCTGGAGGAAAAAGAGCGGCAATTGCGGGGAGCAGGACGTTCCGACGATGCAGTTCTGGTCAACCAGCAGAGGAGGCGGCTTGAGCTGCCAAAGGCTCGTCTGGCGTTGGTGGTCGATCAGCTGGAAGAACTATTCACGAGCGGTTTTTCGGCGGAGATCCGGCAGAAGTATATTTTTGCCATTGCCGGGTTGGTTCGGAGCGGGCGGGTCTTTATCCTGGCAACCTTACGCGCCGATTTTTACCATTGGTATCAGCAATACCCGGACCTGATAGAGCTCACCAAACCCGGTGGCAAAATCGACCTTCGGCCCCCCACGCCCTACGAGATTGGCAACATGATCCGGTTACCGGCCGAAGCAGCCGGTCTGCACTTCGACCTGGATCGGGAAACGGGTCAGCACCTGGATCAAGCGCTGCGCGACGCCGCTTCTGCAACACCGGAATCCTTGCCCTTGCTCGAGCATGTTTTGTCACTGCTCTACGACGAACAAGCAGTCCGGGGTGACGAGTTGCTTCGGTGGTCGGACTATCGCGAACTGGGTGAATTGAAAGGCGCGCTAGCCAAGCATGCAGAAGCGGTGTTCAACACCTTGCAATCGCATGAACAAAAAGCGTTTCCCTTGGTCATGCGGCACTTGGTCACGCTCGGCCAGGGTGAAGAAGAAGTACCCAACCGGCGGACGGCACCTTACCGCAATTTCCTTGAGACAGAGGCGCCGCACCACGATCAGAAAGCCGGTGCGAAGGGTTTGGTGGATCTATTGATTGAGAAGCGGCTATTGGTCTCTGATACTGACCCGCAGGGAGAGGTTACGGTGAGCGTTGCGCATGAAGCGCTGCTGCGGGAATGGCAACGCGTTCGAGAGTGGCTGAAAGAAAATCGCGAGTTCCTGCGAATGCGGGACCGCCTCGATACAAGCCTTAAGCTCTGGTTGAATCGCGAAAAACAGAAGGACGACCTGCTCGGACCCGGGTTGCCTCTGGCGGAAGGGGAAAAGCTGGCCGGCGAGCATCAAACGTCGCTCAGCCGGGAAGAGCTAGAGTACATCCGCGCAAGCATAGCGGAACGGAAGCGACGCAAGCAGGTCCAGGAGCGCATTCGTTACGCGGTGATGGCGGCGATCGCCATTCTCGCGATCGTCGCTGGGTTTCAATGGTTTCGGGCTGAGCGTCAGCGTCAAAGCGAGGCGCAGGCGCTTAAGTCTGAAGCGGAGGTTACGGCGAAGCTGCAGGAACAGTTACGACAGGCGAGTTGGGCAAGCTTTAATCAAGCCGAGCGTCAGTTTCAGTCGGGAGAGTGGCAGGAAGGCATCGCTCTTCTCGCGCGAGCGATCAAGTTCGACCCGGCAAACCAAGTTGCTTCAGAACGGTTCTTCCAGGAACTAATTATTCATCATGAAAAGGCGCTGCCTCCACTCATCGCCTCGTTTTCCTATCCGGTTCTGATTTACCACGCCGCCTTTAGTCCGGACGATACTAAGATCCTGACGGCAAGCTGGGACAAAACTGCGAAGCTTTGGGATGCGGCTTCGGGCAAGCTCATCGTTGTTTTTGCCCATCAGGGTACAGTGAACGCTGCGGCGTTCAGTCCGGACGGTGCTCGGATCCTGACCGCGAGCGCCGATCACAGCGCAAAGCTCTGGGATGCGGTCTCTGGGAAACTGATCGCGTCGTTCGGCCATGCGGACGAGGTCAACGGCGTGGCGTTTAGTCCCGATGGCGCTCGGATCCTGACGGCGAGTTCGGATAAAACTGCCAGGCTCTGGGATGCGAGTTCTGGCAAACTGATCATGTCTTTCCGACATCAGGCGACAGTGTATCGTGGAACGATTAGTCCGGACGGTGCTCGGATCCTGACCGCAAGCAAAGACGGAACCGCCAAGCTCTGGGATGCCGCCTCGGGAAAGTGCACGGGCTCCTTCGACCAAAAAGATTCGGTCTACGACGCGGTGTTTAGTCCAGATGGTGCTCAGATCCTGACGGCAAGCTCGGACAGAACTGCCAAGCTCTGGGATGCGGCCTCGGGCAAGCTCATCGCCTCGTTTGCCCATGAGGGTGTGGTCGCACACGCGGT
>JAFAKL010000003.1 GCA_019235445.1 Verrucomicrobiota bacterium
GCCTTGAAAAGCAGCCAACTGACCTGCGGCGAATGGCATGCTATTTCGGCAACAGTACACAGATTGTGCTCGCGACCCGCCGGGGGGGAAGAGAAAATTCTTCAGCAATCCGGGTCGAGATCGTGTACTATGGTGTTCAGGCGTCTCCAAACCGCAAGGTTTTTGCGCCCCCCGATGAAATGGTCTTTTTGGTTGTTGTTTGCGCTTTGTCTGGTGCCGATGAAGCTATCCGCCTGGACTAATGGCGAGCTCTTGATCTGGATGGACAATGAGCGGGGAAATGCTCTGCAACCGATCGTCAATAAGTTCAAATCCGATCTGGGCCTGCAGGTCACGATCGAGACGCCGGGAAAAATTACTGACAGTTTTCCAATCGCGGCTCAGGCGGGCAAAGGCCCTGACCTAGTGATCTGGGCGCACGACAAGGTGGGTGAGTGGGCCGATGGCGGTTTAATTTCGCCGGTGGACGTCCAGAAGCGATTTCGCGACAAGTTTTTCGCCAAATCCTGGCAAGCCGTGATGCACCAGGATCGGCTTTGGGGATACCCGATCGCCCTGGAGACAGCTACCCTGATTTATAACAAGGCGCTTCTGGACGGGCCGCCGCCCCTGGAGCTTTCACAACTGCCGGCTATCGACCAGGAGATTAAACGCAAACATCCCGGAGTGACAACCATCCTGTGGGATCTGCGGAGCGCGTATTTTACCTGGGCGATCCTGGCGAGTGGCGGCGGCTTCGTCTTTGGCAGGAACGGCAGCGACTACGACTTGAGCAACATCGGCATCGCAACTCCCGGCGCCGTCGATGCCCTTTCGGAAATCATCGGGTTGATCAAGAGCGGAATACTGCCGAAAATTTGTCCGTACAGCGAAACCGAAGAGCAGATGGGCCGAGGCAAGCTCGCGATGATGATCTCCGGGCCATGGGCATGGTCGAACCTGACGAAAAAGGGAATCAATTTCGGTCTGGGCCAGATTCCTGGAGTCGAAGGGAAGGTCGGGCGTCCTTTTGTCGGAGTCTCCGTGGCCTACCTCAATCGCGCCAGCTTAAATCAGGATGTGGCAAGGGAGTTTATTGAACACTATTTACTCACCGAGGAAGGCCTCACTGCAATGAATAGCGTAAAGCCAATCGGTGTCCCAGCCTTGACTTCGTTCTACGCCAAGCTAGCGAAGGACAATCCGCAGCTCCGGGAGTTAAAAGCCTCTGTGGATAACGGTCAGATCATGCCAAACGTACCGCAGATGGGACGTTTCTTCACCTCCTTGGGTGCGGCACTTCAGCTGGCGGCGGATGGGAGGTTATCCGCCGACGCGGCCCTGCGGCAAGCAGAAGCAAATATTCGTCACGAATGATTGGGTCAGAAGACGGAAAACAGGAATCAGCAGTGAGGAGGTGCAGCATATTTCGCTTGTTGAGTAACTTGCCAGCCTCTTGAATCCTGTTTTCTGACTCCTTTCCCTTGAAAACCCATGCTGCCATCGGCGAAGACGCGCTCGCTGCGCGTCAGGCTTTTTTGCAAGGGATCCCGATCTTTGCCGGGCTTACCTCCGCCGCTTTGATGGAAATAGTGAGTGTCGCCGAAGAAGCGGTGTTTAAAAAGGGTGACATCATCGTCAAAGAAGGCGAACCCGGCAATCGAATGTTCATTATCGGTTCCGGCTCCGTGGAAATCTTTAAATACCTTGGGCAGACCCGGGAGACGGTCCTTGCGGTTTTGGGTCCCTGCGACTTTCTGGGCGAGATGTCGATCATCGATTGTGTGACTCGATCCGCGTCGGTTCGAGCGGTGGAGGATACCTTCCTCTTCGCCCTCAAAGGCATCGATCTCTATCACCTTTATCAGAAGCATCCCGACCAGTACGCGATCGTGATTTTGAATATCGCACGCGATCTTTCGCGACGGCTCCGAGCCATCGACGCCAAGTTTTCCGCGATCTCACACTAATTCAGGAGTTCAGGGAGACAGGAGTTCAGGATCGGGAACGCATAGGCCAATCATGCCGCCGCCCTTGGATCCTCCGCAACAAACATCCTACTGTCGTAACTCTTAGCTCGGACTCCGACTCCTGATTTCTGTCTCCTGACTCCTGTCTCCTTTTTCCGCAAGTCTTAAAACGGCTTCGCGCGCGGCCAACGTCAGCTCAACCGCATTCTTCAGATGATAAAAGAGGGAGACCCTTGTTTCAGTTACGGGTTCGGACAGGTTCTGCGTCGCGTGGTGGGATGCCTCCAGGAAGGTACTCTCCAGTTGATCAAGGACGGTCGGCAGATCCAAGAGCTGTTTTGGGGTAACGCGGTCCACGAGGCTGGTCGCCAGATCGTCCAAAGCCTGAGCCAGCGCCTGGAGAAAACCGGCAATCTCTTTTGAATCGAATTGCACCGAGTTCCGGGTTCGATAGTCTGAAATCGCCGCCAACACATACAGTATTTGCCTGCAGTAGCTCACGGCGGCGAGCGAAGATTCGACGTCTCCGCGGCGATCGGGCGGTTCGCTCAGCAGGCGCTGGCCGGCGATGAATGCGTTCGATACTGCTACCGCCGCATTCCGACGAAATTCAGAGATGGGTCGCTCCTGTTTTCCGAGCACCGCACTTCGCAGCGCCCGGACCAGGTCCGCGTCGGCGCGAAGCGCTTCCGCGATATGAATCGGAAGGCGGCTGCTCTCCCACAGTGGAAAAAGAAGATAGCCGCTCAACAAGGCAAGAGCGCTGCCAATGATCGTATGAAGTATGCGCAAGAAGCTGTCGCCGACCGTGATCGGATGCGCTATGTCAAGCATCAACAGCACCGTTGGAGTGAGCGCCAGCGAAAACAACGTGTAGTTGAAATTCCTGGTAGCGAATGTCGCAAAAACAAGGAAAGGCAGAACCGCCCACAGAATCCAGGTTTGCGATGAAGCTACCAGCAGCGCCGCCAGGACCGCGCCTAGAATGGTTCCAGTGATTCGTTGGATGGACCGCTGCAACGTTCCTCCGAAGTTTGGTTTCAGTACAATCACGACGGTCATCGGAATCCAGTATCCTCTGACCAGATGTTCGCCCGCGGCGATCAGACCACCCAGGGCGGAGGTCGCACCAAGCCGAAGCGCGTGACGAAAACTGCTGGATCGTAAAGAGATATTGCTCCGGATTTCTACCAGCGGATCAAACATTGGGGGTCGCGGTCCAAAGCGGGCTTCGGGAGGTTCGTGAAACTTGTGACCTCCTGAGCTAAACTGCGAGGCAGTTTCCGCCAGCTCAACGGCCTGCTCCACCAGGTATTTGGTCGTTCGAAAGACCTGTTTCTGTTGGGAGAGAGCCTCTTGTCGCGATCTTGCCCTGATGTCGGCCTCCTCGAGAAGCTGAAAGGCGTTTTGCAGACGAATGGGATTCACAGCGCGGCCGGCGACAACCACCGCTTCGGCTATTTCCCGGCTTAATTGCGATAACGAGTCCGTTAGACCAGTGAAGGGCTCACGAAGCTCCTTGGACCATTTTTCCTGTCCCAGGAGGTTTATTTCTTCGCGCAGCGTAATCAGGGTTCTTGCCGCGTCATCTAGTTCTTCGATCAGCGCGAGTAATCCCATGCTTCGCGACGTAGGCCCGGCACGCCGCGCTCGGAATGCGCCCCAGATGCTGCGGGAACGCTCCAGGCTTGTCATGAATCTATCGTACGCGATCGCGAATGGCAGGTTGTTAGCCGATCGCCCGGGCTCTGCGGCTCCCAACCAGAAGCTGGCGCTGAGATCTGCCAACCTCGCGCAACTCGCCGAGACCGCCTGGAGAATAGGTGCATAGGGCGTCAGAGGCCAGAGCGCCAGGGAAAGCAGAAGCGCCCAGCCAAAGCCGGTTGCGCAAAGCAGCAGGCGGATCCAGAACTCACTGGGAACAAAAAGCACCACGGAGGTGATTACGATCGTGGAGCTTACCGTTCCCGCCTGCGCGGCGGCGTTTCCAGCTATCCCGACCAGTCCCGCCGCAAAGACCCAGAGGAGCATTCCAACGATGTAATTAGACACCGAGAGGATCATCCAGCCGCCGAAAACGTACGCGCAAAGGATGGTCACGCCGGAGGCGACGAGGTTGATAGCTTTTTGGCGATAGGCACCGCCGACGTCGCACATCAGGACCCACAAAGTGGCGAAAGAGCATAGGATCCCCCATACCAGATGGTTCATCAGCAGGCCGACGGTTGCCGGAAGTGCTATGCCGAATGCCGCCCGAAGACCTTCCACCCAATCAATCTGTGTTCCCGCAGTCTCGGACTGCAACGCGACGAAAGCCCGCCAGGCGCGTTGCCATTGGGATGCCGCGATTACGCCTGCCGCTTTCATTTGGAGTCAGGAGTCAGGAGTCAGGATTCAGGAGTCAGAATTCAGGAGTCAGAATTCAGGAATCAGAATTCAGGAGTCAACCCGTCTCTGCCCTATGCTTGACGCACCGCTTGCGTCAGACGGGTGATCGAATCTTTCGCGTCGCCATAAAGCATTTCGCAATTGGGCTTGTAAAAGAGCGGATTTTCGAGCCCGGAGAACCCTTTGCCGCCGCCTCGTTTGAGCACGACGGCCAGTTTTGCTCGATCGACCTCCAAAATAGGCATACCGGTGATCGGGCTCTGCGGGTTATCACGCGCATCCGGGTTAACGACATCGTTAGCTCCCACCACCACCGCTACGTCCGTGGTTGGAAACTCCGGGTTGATATGATCGAGTTCGTACAATTGAGAGTACGGCACATTGGCTTCAGCCAACAGCACGTTCATGTGACCCGGCATGCGCCCCGCTACTGGGTGGATGGCGTACTTCACCGTGACTCCACGGTCTTCAAGCGTATTGGCCAGCTCCCGCAACGCATGTTGAGCCTGCGCCGTAGCCATGCCGTATCCGGGGACGAAAATTACCTGCCGCGCGTAAGCCAATTGAACTCCGACGTCCTCGAGATGCGCTTCGCGCATGTCCCCCGCGCTCGCTGCTCCCGCTTTTTCCGTGACGTTCCCAAAGGCCCCAAATAAGACGTTCGTGATGGAACGGTTCATGGCCTTGCACATGACGATGGAGAGGATGAACCCGGAACCGCCATCCAGTGTTCCGGCAATGATCAGTACATTGTTCGAGATGGCGAAGCCGGTCGCAGCCGAGGCGAGTCCGGCGTACGAATTGAGCAGCGAAATAACCACTGGCATATCCGCAGCGCCGATGGGCAAAACCAACAGAATCCCGAAGATGAAGGCAAGCCCAAGCATCAGATAAAACAGGGCTGCGACGCCTGGATAGAAAAGCAGAAGGATGAAGCAGCCGATCGTTACCGCGAGCAGGGAAAGATTGAAAATGTTCTGGCCCTTGTAGACCAAAGGAGTGCCAGGTACCAGGCCTTGCAGTTTCCCAAAGGCGACCAGGCTTCCCGTGGTTGTCAATGAACCGAGAAGCACTTCGAACCCTATCGCGCACATCCTGAATTCGCCAAGTTTCGCACCGTGAAGATAATATTCCGAAACACCAACCAGCGATGCGGCCAATGCGCCAAAGGCGTGGGAGAGCGCGGTCCGTTGAGGCATGGCCGTCATGGGTACCCAGACGCCCATGGCCAAGCCAATGGTGGAGCCCAGCAGCAGGCCGGCGATGATCCATTCGTAACTGATTATCTCTCGCTGCAGCAGAGTTCCGATCACAGCCGCTGCCATCCCGAATTCAGCCAGGTGCATACCGCGCCGGGCCGTTTCAGGATGGCTCAGCCCGCGTAACCCGAGAATGAAGAGGATCGAGGCGAGCAGATAGCTGAACTCGATGAAATAGGTTCTCACCGGTGCTATTCGCTGTTCTCTTTCGTCGCACTCGTTGTCTTGCGTTTAAACATCTTGAGCATTCGGTCGGTGATAACGAAGCCGCCGACCACGTTTGTCGTCGAGCAGACTACCGCAATGAACCCCAGCACTGCGCTCACCGTCGTCTGGTGCGCGCCTGCGGTCACCAGGGAACCGACCAGCGAGATGCCGGAGATCGCATTGGTCGCCGACATCAACGGCGTATGAAGAAGAGGGGGCACCCTCGAGATCACCTGATAACCCAGGAAAGCTGCCAGGATGAAAACGTAAAAGGTCGCGATGACTGTTTCGGAAGGCATATGGGGAAGAATTCAGAATTCAGAAGTCAGGAGTCAGAAGGTGCATCCTGAATCTGAATTCGGGATTAGCCTAGTCAAATCCTTCATCGCGGAGAAGTGATGGACGTCGCCCCAGAATGGAATAGTGCAACTACTGCCTCCTGAATTCAGGCTCCTGATCCCTCAGCCATACGCGGCTCTAATCGTTTCGTTGCAAATTTTGCCTGCATGGGTAATCACGCATCCCTTCAAAACCTCATTTGTCAGGTTCAGGGAGAACCTCTTGGCGCCTTTGTCCCAGAAGTGTTCGACAAATGCCGACATATTGTTTGAATACATCTCGCTGGCGTTAGCAGCCACCCGACCCGGCAAATTAGCGTGACTGATAATCCGCACGCCGTGGACCTCCGCCTCCTCATCGTACTGTGAGCATTCGACATTGCCGCCTGTCTCCATAGCGGTATCGACGACCACGCTTCCCGGCCTCATTTGCCTCACCATCTCAGTCGTGACGATAATGGGCGCTTTTCTCCCAAAAACCTGCGCGGCGGTAATGACCACGTCGGCCTGCGCAACATGCTGCGCCATGACCTCCCGTTGCTTTTGCAGCTGTTCGGTGGTCAGCGGCTTTGCGTATCCCCCGACAGTTTCACCGGTTTCTCCGAGGTCTGCCTTAACGAATTTTGCCCCAAGCGATTTGACCTGTTCCTCAACGACCGGTCTCGTATCAAATGCTTCTACAGTCGCTCCAAGGCGGCGCGCTGTCGCGATGGCTTGCAACCCAGCGACTCCGACCCCAATGACGAATACGCGGAGCGGTTTGATCGTTCCCGCAGGCGTGATCAGCATGGGAAAAATCCTGTTCGCGCTCGCTGCTGCAAGCAGGACCGCGACATAGCCGCTCAGATTTGCTTGCGAACTGAGGACATCCATCTTCTGGGCCACGGCTGTCCGAGGAATCATCTCCATGCTCACGGCCGTCACTTCTGCCGTCGCCAGCCGCAGCACCAGTTCTCGTTCATTGAAGGGATCGAGAAAACTGGCGTGAATACACCCCTTCTTCAAAAGATCCACTTCGTGCAGAGGCGGTTTCCAAACCCGCAAAACGATGTCCGCCGCGGCCAGCGACCCTGCCCGGTCCGAGCTGATTTTGGCCCCTGCTTTTTCGTAAAGTGAATCCTCACAGTTGATCGCTGATCCCAGTCCTTGCTCAACTTCGATTTGGGTCGCCAGGCGGGCCAGCTTCGCCGTGCCACTCGGCAAGAGCGGAACGCGCCTTTCCGTCGGATGAAGTTCTTTCGGGACAAAAATTCGCATGATTCTCGGACCAACCGGAGCGTAACCGTTCGGCGTTCAACATTCAACGTTCACCGTTCGGCGTTCACCGGTGCAGGGTGCAGTCAGGCCGAATGCCGAACGGCGAGCGGCCTTTTTGTCTCTCACTGCACCCGCTGAACGGCGAACGGCGAACGGTGAACGCCGAACAGCGAACGGCGAACGGCGAACGTATTGACAAACGCCGTCACACCCCGATACTTGCAGGAATAGTTTGATGTGAGTACTCCCTCCGCTCTCCCCGAATTGGCTTCCGCACCGACACCGGCTGGCG
>JAFAKL010000144.1 GCA_019235445.1 Verrucomicrobiota bacterium
GCGCGCGAAATGACGCGCCAAACAGGGAATTGCTTAAGCAGCCACAGTCCGGATGCCGTAAACTCCTGACTCCTGAATTCTGACTCCTGAATTCAGAAGGTGAATTCTGAAGGTGAATTTTCATGTCCGAAAACGGCGAGACAAGCGTCTGGATTGGGGGCAAGGTGAGCCATGCAATTAAATCGCGAGCAATGCTATCAAGCGGTGTTAGCGCATGATCCGCGATTTGACGGACATTTTTTTACGGCGGTCAGATCGACGCGGATTTATTGCCGGCCGATTTGCCGGTCGAAGCGGCCTGCGCTGGAGCGATGCGAGTTTTATCGGCTTGCCGCCGCTGCAGAGGTGGCGGGATATCGCCCTTGTCTTCGTTGCAGACCGGAGCTTGCTCCCGGCCAGGCTCCTGCGGATTCCGCGGATCGGTTGACGTCAGCGGCCTTGAAACAGATCGAAGCGGGCGGCCTGCAAGAGCAAAGCGTCTCGGATCTGGCGGCCAAGCTCGGCGTAAGCGACCGACATCTCAGACGCGTCCTGTTGGAAAACCTTGGGGTGACCCCGATCCAGTTGGCGCAAACTCACAAGCTTCTTTTGGCTAAACAACTCCTGACCGATACCAGCCTGCCGATGATGGATGTCGCGCTGGCCAGCGGGTTCGCCAGTCTCAGGCGATTTAATGCGCTGTTCCGGGAGAGATATGCGTTTTCACCGAAAACACTTCGAGAGAAGAATCGAAGCGTGAAACAGTCGCCTTCCTGTATTTGTCGGCTGTTTTACCGTACTCCATTCGATTGGGGTTCGTTACTGACGTTTTTGTCCAGGCGCCTTTTCGCCGGAGTTGAGCAATTGGAGGGAGAAAGCTATCGGCGCACGGTTGAAATCGGATCGCACCAAGGATGGATTTCTGTTGAGAACGATCCGGTGCAATCGGCGCTTCGCGTTGACGTCTCGATCGCGCTTTTGCCAGTGTTAATGCAAGTACTGGCTCGGCTTCGGAGATTGTTTGATCTTGAGGCAACTCCTGAGCGAATCACTAGCCACCTCGGCTCGCTTGCGCAGAGCAATCCCGGGTTGCGAGTGCCCGGGGCCTTCGATGGATTTGAAATGGCAATCCGAGCGATCCTCGGACAGCAAGTCAGCGTTAAAGCCGCGACGACATTTGCCGGACGGCTTACCCGCCAGTTTGGACGACCGATTGCGACTCCCTTCCCCGGCCTGACACACCTCGCGGCAACCGCTCCCGCGATTGCGGCTGCCAATGAAGATGAACTGACTCGAATAGGAATTACCAAATCCCGGGCGAAATCGATTCTAGCCATGGCACGAGCAGTCGCGACTGGCGTTATCGCGCTCGATGTCGCGGTATCGATCGACCGAGCGTTAGCCAAGCTGAAAGAGCTTCCCGGCATTGGGGACTGGACCGTTCAGTATTTTGCCATGCGGGTCTTTGGATGGCCGGATGCCTTTCCTTATAGCGACCTCGGCATCTTGAAGGCCCTCAAAACAGTCAATCCTCGTCAAGCATTAGCCGCCGCCGAAAGTTGGCGTCCCTGGCGTGCCTATGCTGCGATGCACTTATGGAAGTCACTAGAGAAAACAATATGAGTTATTATTCGGTTTATCGAAGCCCGGTTGGCCCACTGCAAATGGTCTCCGACGGTACTTCGCTGATTGGCCTGTATTTTTGCAATCGCACCTACCCGGTAAAATCCCCGGACGATCCGACGGTGAGTCCATTCCCGGAAACTGCGGAACAGTTGGAGAAATATTTTGCGGGTTCCCTGAAGGAGTTCGACCTCCCCATCGCGCTTAATGGAAGCGAGTTCCAGCTGCGGGCCTGGAACGAACTAAGAAAGATCCCGTATGGTGAGACGATCTCCTACAAAATGCAGGCGGAGAAAGTTGGCAGTATGCCGCGCGCTGTCGGCCTGGCCAACGGTCAAAATCCTGTCTGTATCATTATCCCCTGCCATCGCGTGATCGGCGCAGATGGCAGGCTGGTGGGCTACGGCGGAGGTCTCGATCGCAAACGCGCTCTTCTGCATTTCGAGGCAACAGTGCGGGATTTTGGACCACAAGCCTTCTCCGGCTAGGATGATTCTTCGCCCCGAAGCCGAAGGGGCCGGGGCTGGAGTTTGGACATTTCGAAGACGATTTCACGCCTAGGTGCCTCTCCGGAGAAGGTACCCCGGAGGTGGCACTGGCCCTGAACCGGAGCGAAACCCCCTAAGCGCTAACTTAACTTAAAAAAATGC
>JAFAKL010000231.1 GCA_019235445.1 Verrucomicrobiota bacterium
GTCTTGTCCTCACTGGCGGCGAGCACCATCGCAGAAACGGCGTACAAGTGGCGTTGGTGCTTCGTAAAAAGGCTCGGCGGAGGATCGCGCAAAGAGTTCAGGTATTGGTCCCAGCCCTCGGCGTATTCCTCAGAGATTTGATTGAACCCAGCCCCCAGCGAGGCGTTGGCCGTATCGAGCGCGACGGACTCGGCGGCGGCAAAGCCCAACGCGAGCGTGAGGTGGCGACTGCCCCAGAGCCCGGTCAGGGGTAACCGGCCGGTCTGCACCACGGTCCCGTTCGGCGCTGAGGCGTAGTGGGCGGTCAGCTGGTAATGCTGGCTCAAGTCCGTCTCCCCGTCGCTCGTACCGAAGTAGCCGTTGGAGGTCTCCGTAAAGGCGGGCGACGCGACAAATGCGCTCGCGACCTTGCCCTGCGCGTCAGAGGACAGCAGCGCGTTGCCCTGCGTCATCCCCGACTCGTTTAGGGGTGCCTCCACCGTCGGATTGTTAAGCTGCGGCCGGTAGACGGCGTAGAGCTGGTAAGGCTGGCCGTCCAAGGAGGTAAACTCGACGTCGATGAGCAGAGTTGTGCGAGAAGGATCCGTAACGAAGGTGGTAGTAAGGCGCCACCGGTTAGCCGTGTCAGCGTTGACAATCTGGTAGGTCAGGCTGTTCGGATCGTCTCCGTCCTTACGCCACCCGTGATGCACTTCACGCCGCCCATGATCCGGGTTCACAAGCCGCGTGGAAGTGGACGCATCCTGGGCCTTGACCGCAAAGCTCTGCCCATCGGTGACGACGAAATCGAGGTTACGGACGCTGGGCGTGTCGAGAAGAGGGTAGTAGACCTCGCTTAGACGGCCACCCTCCAGAGTGAACCACACGTTGCTCGCGGTGGGGTAGCTCGTGCCGAAACCGGTTTTGTTCGATGGCAACCAATCTGCGTTACCGCCGGGGCCGCTGGGAGCGATGCCTTGAGCTTTGATCGATTGCTGACCAACGTAAACTGCCGTGCAAGCAACTATCGCCTGCACCCATAGAACGAGTGTTTTTCTTTTCATGGAGGGGAAACGAATTTCTGTCGATGCATGAATGAATCACGTTGCGCTGCATGAGTATACGACCTTTTTAGTCCCATAGTGGAACTAAAACCAGTTACTAACTCCTTTCCCGTCGCACGGGGCGACGGCTGCGCTCCTCCATTCGGCGCTATAATTCGCAACCATCACGTCCGAAAATGGGGGCTTGCACAATATAGCAGGCCAGGCTGAGGTCAGTTATCCCATGACACACCGTTTGGTTTTGGCAGGAGCTTCCTCACGACCTCAGGAACGCGTGTATAACTGTATGACGCCTCGTTCCTGCATCATTCCAAAGCGCTCTCTTTTGTTTAGTCGCCTCCATTTGGGCTCCGGCAGGCACTTCCCAAGAACGGGCTAACACGAACTAGTCTCTCCTGATTGTCCGCTTGGGCGATAATCGGAAGATGCAGATCTCGGCGATCTTCTGGTGCGAGAGTTAGCTCAGTTGCCCGGAATAAACCGACGGGCGCCCGAGTTGTGAAAATACTGTTTTGAAATACTAGAATTGTGACTCCGTGGTTCGAAGATGGTTGCGATGGCGGGGCACGAAGACAACGAGGCGGCCAACAACGACCTAAACGCCAGCGGCAGGTCCGCAGGAAGTAGAGATCCTTTTCGTCTTCTGCTCGAGATTGAATCCCATTTCCCGCGCGGAAAATAGAAAAAATAGTTCGGTGAAGCGCGTACCGTCGAGCCCGAATGCACCCGGAAAGAACAAGAAGCGCGCCAAATAAACCTATTCGCAGGTTCTTTGCGAAAAATAGCGATCCGAAGTGGTTGCGGGTTGCGAACGGGAGGAGGGGCGTGTCTCGAGTTCTCGAGCGTTGATGCGGACCTGGGCGGCGAGACGGGGAGGCACCCCAAAAGCAATGGAATTCTCAATACTTGATTCTCGAACCGCAGGCAGCAAATAAATGTCCTACTTCAGATCATTCAGATAAACCGAATACCATGGCCGGGAAGAAATATTCATGAAGATTGCGCAAGTTGCGCCGCTGTATGAGAGCGTGCCTCCAAAACTAGATGGAGGCACCGAACGGGTCATTTCGTACCTGACAGACGAATTGGTACGGCAAGGGCACGAGGTTACGTTATTTGCGAGTGGTGATTCGGTGACTTGTGCAAAGCTGGTACCTGTTTCGCCAAGGGCTCTTCGGCTGGAAGGGCCACATGTCATCGATCCTATTGCACATCATATCCGAATGCTGGAGCTGGTCTATCGTCGAGTGCATGATTTTGACCTTGTTCACTTTCACCTTGAATATCTGCACTTCCCACTGGCAACCCGATGCACGGCAGGCACGCTCACAACGCTTCATGGAAGGCTGGACATTCCTGATCTGATGCCGCTTTTCAAGGAATTCAGAAATGTGAATGTGGTCTCCGTTTCTAATGCACAGCGCAAACCATTGAATTGGGCGCATTGGCGAGGAACGGTCTATCACGGATTGCCTGTAGAACTTTATAAATTGCACCAAGAGCCTGGTTCCTATCTGGCGTTTCTGGGAAGAATTTCACCAGAAAAACGCGTGGATCGGGCTATCGAGATCGCTCGAAAAACGGGAGTGGAACTTAAGATCGCAGCAAAGGTAGATGCAGCAGATCGCGACTACTTCGATTCCAAAATCAAGCCGCTTTTAGCCAATCCGCTTATCCACTTTATTGGCGAAATCGGAGAAGCCGAAAAAAACGAGTTCTTGGGCAATGCTCTGGCTGTCTTATTTCCTATCGATTGGCCTGAGCCTTTTGGCTTAGTGATGATCGAGGCCATGGCGTGCGGTACACCGACCATTGCCTATAGAAGTGGATCTGTTCCGGAGGTACTGGAAGATAAGAAGAGTGGCTTTATCGTGGACAACCTCGCGGAAGCCGTGCATGCAGTTAAACGTATTCCGCATTTAAGCAGGCGCGCGTGCCGTGAAGTGTTTGAGCAACGATTCAGCGCCCGTCGCATGGCGCGCGACTACGTTGCCATTTATGAGGCCGTCCTCTCAGATGAAAAAGAGTTTACCGCGGACAAGCTCGTATCCTTTGAACCGCCAGCCGCTTAAAGCAGTCAGATGGGAATGGCGCGAAGAAAAGGCGCATTCAGGATGATTCTTAGCCCCGAAGGGGCCGGTAGGATTCAGCCGGGGTTAAACCAGGTGTTAACCGGTTTTAACCCCGGGCTGGAGTTTGGACATTTCGAAGGCGATTTTCAGGCCTAGGTGCCTCTCCGGAGAAGGTACCCGGAGCGACCCTGGCCCTGAATCGGAGTGAACCCCCCTAAGCGCTAATTTAACTTAACTTAAGGAAAATCCTGCAACGAAAGAGCGCAGCCTGTCCCGGAGGGACCAAACGAAAGTAGCCTGGCACGAGGTGCCTGGGAACAAGAGAAAAGTGGACCCGTCCCGGAGGGACGGTATGATCTGCTCACTAGGACTAGGATGAATGCCGTTTTGCTTTGCGATGCGACCCAGATCGAGGACGGAGAATGACACATTTGGAGCAAACCTCGATCAACCGTCCCTGCGGGACTAGACGCGTCTTTTTTCTTTTCCAGGCACTTCAAGTCAGGCTACCCTCGTTTTAATCCCTCCGGGATTAATGCGTCACGGCACCCTACCCGCTTGCTTGCGATTCATCCCATCGAATTTTTGCCAAGCGAGTGATTACTGCGCGAGATTGGGTTGAGGTGATCGACTCGGCTGAACCATCTGCAGTCCTAAACTGCAACGCTCGACCATCTTGGCATCGCCTTTGAGCACCTCGAACTCCGTTCGCTCCCCCTCTCGCCTGAAATGGATATCGAACTTATGCTTTCCGATCCGGAGGTCTTGAACCGTCAGGTCAGGTAACCATGCCGGAAGTAATGGATCGACGTAGAGCTTTTTGTGTGGCGCATCGGGTAAGAATCCCAACAATGCCTGCATCAGCATGAAGGCGGACCCCGCCGCCCAGGCCTGCGGTACATTCGCGCCGATATACTGCACCGGGAAGTTCATCTCGTTCCGCTCGAACGCAGTGTAGAGTTCTGGCAGCTGCTTGAGCAGGAAATGGCTCGCTGCTTCGCAAATGTCGTTGACGATCTGTGCCGCCTCTGCAGCAAAGCCATAGGACTTGAAGCCCATGGCGATAATTGAGTTGTCGTGCGGCCACACAGAACCGGTTTGATAATTGTAGGGGTTGAATGCTGGATTAAGAGCGGAAAGCGTGCGGATCCCCCATCCAGACCACATATCCGGTGCCATCAGGCGTTCCACCACTTTCTTAGCACGATCCGGAGTCACGATCCCTGACCAAAGGCAGTGTCCTGCATTGGATGCAACGGTCAGAACTTTCTTCTTCTCGCCATCCAACGCATAGGCGTAGAAGCCTAAATTATCATCCCAGAAAGCTTCGTTAAACCGGTTAAATAGGGTGGTTGCCTTCGCGCGCAGTGCCTGTGCTCGTTCGTGCTCGCCCAATGCGTCGAAGATCTCGGCCATACGCACCCATGCATCGTAGACATAGCCTTGGAGCTCACAGAGCGCCTTGGGCCCCTTGACTAATGTGCCGTCTGGGTAGACGACGGAATCACCAGAATCCTTCCAACCCATATTCTCGTAGCCGACTGGAGAGCGAGTCTGATATTCCTGGAAGCCATCGCCGTCGCGGTCACCATAAAGGTCGATCCAGGACAGACAAGCCTCGGCAGTCTTCAGATGTCGCTCCAGGAGCCCAGGGTCGCCGGTAGCACGCCAAGCAGCATGCAGCGCGATCAGATAAAGTGGCGTAGCGTCCGCGGTGCCGTAATAGGGCGTGTGCGGAATGAGCTTGAAATGGGCAAGCTCACCATAGCGCAATTCGTGCAGAATCTTACCCGGCTCGGCGTCGCGGTAATTATCCTCTTCTTTCGCCTGCAGCGATCCAAGAATATCCAGCGTCCCGCGAGCGAATTCCGGATAAATGAGAATGTTTTGCAGTGAGACAATCAGGCTGTCTCGGCCAAACGGAGCAACGAACCAGGGCAGGCCGGCCGCCGGCAGGAAAACCTTGTGATCCGTGCCTTCAATCGGCAGCCGCAGGGCGGCCATGTCCGCCAGAGCCTGACGATAAAGGCCACTGAACTGCTGGTTGCTTGTACGGATCTTAAGGACTGTCCGCAGCCAGTCCGCCATCGTCTCGGCGTGGTGCAACTTGTGAGAATCCCCAATGCACTCCCGCGGAGGGACGTATTGTTTGTCACCGTCCTCCAACGTATACAGTAAGCACGTATGCCAGGCCTCTCCTGGCGGCAAGCCGACCTCAAAGCTGAGCCGGCCATTGGCGTACACTCCTCTTTTGTTTGAATGGGTCCTAATCGTTACTGAACGACTGAAATCACCGTTGCGGTAGACCGTGCGCAGTTGCTGCCGCGATTCCACCCATTCTGTGATGATCCGCCCGCGCCGCACGATGTGACCCGCTTTCACCTCGAATATATCTGCGAAATCGCAGCGGAGCACGATCTCCAGCTGGAACTTCACCGGCCTCATGCTATTGTTGTGGATGTCGAGATCCTCGTGCATGCCGCCGCTAATCGATCGGCTGATGGAGAGCCCGAGCTCCCGCTGCGGAATGGTGCCATCTTCAGTTAGAATGGATCGATTGGTGAGAAAGATGCGTGATGTGTAGTAGGTGATGGCGCCGCCATTGAGGAGCTCCCAGGCTTCGCCGTTAGCGTAGATCCTCCAACTACTAACGACGCGGGTGTCCAGGAAGTAGAGGCCCTTTTCGCTCGGCCAGTGAATCTGCCCGTCCTGCTCGCTGATTAGTACCGTGTGACCCTGGTGAATGGAAATCTGGGGTGGACCGACCTGAACCTGGAAAGACATTGGGTTTGAATTGTCCCATGCGGGACTCCGGTTAATGCCACATCGCATTTCAATTTTCGCATCCGAACGTCGCTCGTCAAGATTATTGGAGAGTGAAAGATCCTCGAAAATGATGGCCAGGAATGATTCGACGCTCAACATGCACCGTCCATCGAAAGACCCGTTTTCGTGGCGCAATCCCGGCGTAGCTTCAGGACGCGGCGCAAGGTCTCGATGAGTTCGAACGGTTCAAGGAGCCTATTCAGGGGCACGCCACTGCATGAGCGTTAACTTATCTCACCGGCAGGGAGGTGCCGTGACGCATTTACCCCGGAGGGATTAAAACGAGGGTAGCCTGGCACGAAGTGCCTGAAAAAAGAAAAAAGACGCGTCTAGTCCCGTAGGGACGGTTGAGCAAGGTTTCCTCCAAATGTGTGATGCTCCTTTCCTCGATCTGGGTCGCATCGCCAAGCAAACGGCATTCATCCTAGTCCTAGTGAGCAGATCAACCTCCATCCGGGACGGGTCCACTTTTCTCTTGTTTCCAGACACTTGGTGCCAGGCTACTTTCGGTTTGGTCCCTC